>CAZIUT010000225.1:0-2723 GCA_964542545.1 uncultured Dysgonomonadaceae bacterium
TAGCATCACTATATTTCTATTTTACAATGCCAGAATGGAAAGCGCTCTTCTTTGCTGGCAGTGGCATATTACTTATGCTAAACTTATTGTTTGCTGTATTCTTTATTAAAAGAAACTTTAAGGGCTAAGATCTTATTTTGAATTCAAATTGCAAATTGTCGTAGATCTCTTTTTCTTCAGGCTTCTCTGAAGAAGAAAACTCAGCTATCTGCTTCATTATAATATCTGCACCCTCTATTTCTCTCCTTATTATCTGCTTTAACACATTGAGAGCAGCAGTATGCAACAAGCTATCGCTAGAGTGAACATCTACTAATGCTTTTTCTACAATTGGCAACGGGTTGATACGCTCTAAAACACCTGCGTTTACAAGCATCAAACGAACATAGAGCCAGAAACCAGTCAAACGCATGTTTTGATTTGAATCTCCACTCCACTTTTGCACCAATTCATCAGCATAAGACAATTCCTGGAATAAGTTTCTGCATAAATTTTCCCTAATCTCCTGATTGGGTATCTCATTGGCCCACTCATAAGCGTCTTCTTCCTTAAACTCATCTATAGGATAAAGCATAGTTGACAATATTTTCAACTCGCGCACATCAAGTTTCCAAAGCTCTTTGGCTAAAGCTGCACTTTTTTCATACTTTTCTGCTATCCCTTTGATGCGTGGTATATCCACTCCAAAGTTCATTTTATAGTCCACACCCTTATCGCGCATGCTTGAAGAGACAACCCCATTCATAGTAAGACGCAAATCAGTTCTTATATTTCTTATTAATTCATTCATCATATATAATTTAAAAAGCAAATTTAATTTATTTTTAGTTCAAAACGAAAAAAACTCCACTTAATTGGCTATTTTTGCATAAACACTCATTTAATTAATAAACTTAAAATCAAACTTTCATGAGACTATTATTAATCAGCAACTCTACCAATCCTGGCGAGGCATACCTTGATTATCCGAAAAATAACATCAAAGACTTTTTAGGCGACAAACCAATTAACTGTCTGTTTATACCCTATGCAGCTGTAACATTCTCGTTTGATGAGTATGTTGACAAGGTAAACAATCGTTTTGCGGAAATTGGTCACAAAGTAACTGGCATACACAGCTATGACAACATGATAGATGCTGTGGAGAAAGCCGAGGCCATTGTTGTAGGCGGTGGAAACACTTGGCAATTGGTGAAGATGCTTCAAGAAAACAACTTAATGGAAGCGATAGTGAAAAAAGTGCAAGAAGGCACACCTTATGTTGGTTGGAGTGCAGGATCAAACATTGCTTGCCCAACACTAAAGACCACCAACGACATGCCTATTGTAGAGCCTCCAAAGTTTGAAACTTTAAATCTAGTTCCATTTCAAATAAACCCCCACTACTTAGATGATAACAATGATACCCATGGTGGCGAAACACGTGAAACACGTATTATAGAATTTATTCATGCTAACAAAGATGTTTATGTAGTGGGACTACGCGAAGGTTGTATGCTTCTATTAGAAAACAACGATATCAAAATGATTGGCCCACGCACAGCGCGTATATTCCACTACGGAAAAGATTTTGAGGAACTCTCAGAAAAAGATGATTTCAGATTTCTTATTTAAGAAACAAAGCTAATTAGCAAGCTAAGTTATCACTATAAACACCTATCTGCCTTAGTATAATGCAATAATAATAATAATAATAATATGCATACTATACTAAGGCAGATTTATTATTAGCTACATGTAGGTATATAGATAACAGTGCATCTCTCTTTACAAACCAAGCATCTCGAGATTTACAATAAAATAATTACCTTTGTCTCAACTCAAATAAAACAAAAACAAACTTATGCAATCGGTAAGACCCAAGAAAAGTCTAGGACAACATTTTCTGAATGACAACTCCATTGCGAAACGCATTGCCGACACGCTAGATGGCTTTCCTCAACTACCAGTATTAGAGGTGGGGCCAGGAACAGGAGTATTAACTCGCTTTTTAATTGAAAAAGAAAAAGACCTTACAGTAGTAGAACTCGACAGAGAATCGGTAGCCTACCTGAAGAAGAACTTCACAGATTTAAAGCACGAAAGAATTATAGAGGACGATTTTCTGCAATTAGACTTAGCTCGCTTATACAGCAGCCCGTTTTGTGTAATTGGTAACTACCCATACAATATATCATCGCAAATATTCTTTAAAGTGCTCGACTATAGAGACTCTATACCCTGCTGCACAGGAATGATTCAAAAAGAAGTAGCCATGAGACTGGCTGCAGTTCCAGGCAACAAAATCTATGGCATATTAAGTGTTTTATTGCAAGCATGGTATGATGTAGAGTATCTTTTCACTGTTGATGAGAATGCTTTCACCCCCCCCCCAAAAGTTAAATCGGCAGTAGTTAGACTTGTGCGTAACAGTCGCACAGCTATGAATTGCAACGAAAAACTGTTTAAAACAGTAGTAAAAACCAGCTTCAACAGAAGACGTAAGATGTTGCGTAATTCTGTAAAACCCCTAACTGGAGAAAACACCGAAGTATTGCAGCACCCCATCTTCACAAAAAGGCCCGAACAACTTTCAATAGCTCAATTTGAAGAAATTACTAATATGCTAGAACCCTTCATTGCATAAATATAATTGTGCAATAAGTAAAAGAAAATATTATTATCATTCACTTCTAAAAAAACAAGCAAGCAATGGCGGAACTTAAACTCTTTTATCACAAAGA
>CAZIUT010000226.1:0-2703 GCA_964542545.1 uncultured Dysgonomonadaceae bacterium
CCCTACAAGCACATCACCCTTGCCGATGTTGCAAATGCAATAAAGAGCGAAAGGCCCAAGAAGGCAACCCAAAGCCTAAGGGCAATTGAAGATGAAGACGAGGCAAAAAAGTTTAAAAGAGAAAACTTCGATTATGTAACCTTCTCAGGCACATTTACCAAAAGAGAAGCACAATCTTTAATTGCTTATTCTGGCCTTATTGTGCTAGACTTCGACCATGTGGATGTGGAGCTTGTAAAGAGTAAACTGCTCACACAAACAGATGTAGATACCGTATTGCTGTTTGTATCGCCCTCTGGCGATGGCATTAAGTGGGTGGTTCCGTCAACTACTGCTGAGGAACACCAACAAGTATTTAGCATGTATGAAAGCTATTGTAAACACACATTTGATTTAGAGATTGATAAATCGGGCAAAGACGTGGCAAGGGCTTGTTTTATACCTCATGATGAGCAAGTGGTTTTAAATGAGGAGTATGCCTTTAGAAAACTAGGGGAGTATTGGCATGAACCAGAGTTGGAGCATCCTGTCTCTAACAACAACAAACCCCAATACGTAGGCACATCGCCCTTTGACGATTACAATGCTCGGGGCAATGTGTTGTTGCTCTTAGAAGACCATGGTTGGCGTATTGATAAGAGAGGCTCTACAAAAGAAAACACCATGCTCACAAGACCCGGCAAAAAAAGTGGCATTTCTGCTAGTTTTAGATTGACGGACAAAGTGTTTTATGTATTTACTGATAATAGCGTTTTTGAAGCCTCAAAAGGCTACAACCCATCGCAAGTATTCACCCTGCTAGGTTATGGAAGTCTCAACAAAGAAAACTACCACAAGGCAGCCCTAAAACTACTGGAAATGGGATATGGCGACAAACCCACACCCAACAATTTTTCTGACACTGCATTGAACGCAGGAAAGAAAAACGGCCAACCCAGTTTCTATAGATTCTCTAAAAACAAACCTGTAATAGAAGCTTCGCAATTGGCAATGTTTTTAAAGCAGATAGGGTTTATGCGCATATCCGAAGAGGGTAACGACACCATTACTATCATTAAAAACAGCAATAAAATATTAAAGCCTTTTAACTATATAACCGATACTATAGCAATATTAAAGCAACACATCAATCACTCAGATAAGCGTGCTGAAATAGAAAACGAACTGATAAAACAACGACTTACCATAGAAAACAGCTGGAAACTCTTGAAAGGTGAGCCCTACAATTTGCACAAAGACACCAAAGATGCTACCTATTTTCCTTTCAAAAATGGGGTTTGCAAAGTAACCAAAGATGGTGTAGAAATGATTGATTATAAATGCAAAGAGGTTGGGTTTTTTATAGAACTAGAGGCTCAGAAACACACCTACAAAGAGTTTGAATTGCACAATAGAGAGATCGGACAATTTGAGCGTTTTCTTATTTATGCAATTATTGGCAGAGAGTTGAAGGATGATGAGCATCTATCTGCAAAAGAGAAAAAGGATGTAAAATCGTTTTATTCAATGATTGGGTATCTGATAAGTAACTATAAGAATCCTGCCAAGTCGCCCGCAATTATTCTGTCTGACGAAGGGGCTAATAATGAGCTAAGAAAGGGTGGGCGAGGCAAAACGCTACTTACCGATGCGCTGCAAAAAATAAGGTTTTCTAATAAAAGAGGTGGCAAAGAGTTTGATACAGGATATAGGCATGTTTTTGCTGATTTAGAAAAATACCACAATGTGTATGTATTGGATGATGTGCCCCGAAACTTTGATTACAACGCACTCTACACAAACATTACTGGCGATATTACTTCAGAGAAAAAAGTAAAGCACCCAGTGATAATTCCTTTTAAAGATGCTCCCAAATTTGTAATTACAACCAACTGGGCAGTAAGGCACGAAAAAGAAGCAACCTCTACCAATAGACGATTTGTAGAATATAAGTTTACCGATTTTTGGAATAATGATGATAAGCGTCCCGAAGATTATTTTGGTAACCTCTTCTTTGATGAGTGGAACGATAAAGAGTGGCAGCTATTTTATCAGTTTTTTATTAACTGTGCCATGCAATTTCTTGCAACAGGCTTGAAGAAAATAACATATGCTAAGGATGAAGATAACTACCAGGCTTACTTTTACAATGATGTTGTGTTGGAAGAGTTTCAGAGAGTAGTTTCTGTAATGAAATCTAGGAGTAGTTTCACGGTAATGGATTTTCTGACAGAACACAAAAACAATGCTCTATTTAAATATAAACCTATATTTAATCATATCAACACAAAACGTAGAATTGATGCATACATTGCAAAGCATGAAATTGATCATCTTTATTCTAAATCAGAAAGAAGATGGTATTTCCAAGAAGTTGAAGACAATGCTTTTAATAAAGTTGTGGTTGATAATAATGATGTACCATTTTAATGGATGGATAATATAGCCATGTATCGGTTTAGTGACAGTTGCATTACAGTTGCATTACAGCTAGTATGACAGTTTAGATGCTTAACTATCAACGCAATTACAGTTATTACAGTTGTAATCAAATCTAACGCATATAAGAGAGAAGAGGATTGGTATATACATTATATATATTAATCCTCTTTTTAACTGTCATGACTGTCATCATTCTAAGCATCAGTATATTAAACTGTCATATCTACTGTAAGTCAACTGTAATAACTTAAATGTAACCGTCACAGCAATTGATTTTATACT
>CAZIUT010000227.1:0-2652 GCA_964542545.1 uncultured Dysgonomonadaceae bacterium
GAACTGAAAACAAAGAGATAACTATTCCTTTGAAATAAACTGATGTTGCACTTATTAAATACAACTGTGATAATAATGCGTAGAAAAATAGCCCGTATTATTCACGTTTTTAGCTCCAGCGTAGATGCTGGGGCGTTGAACTCCGCTGGTATAGGCCACTATTTCAAGGGTTTTTGAACGTAGCAGATGTTGCCCTTCGGCTACGCTTAGGGGCCACACTTCCACAGGTGAGTGATCGAAGCGAATTATACGGGTATAAAAATTGGCGCAAGAGGAGCTATAAATCACATATCAGAATAGTTTGACAATTGGCATCAGTTAATTTTTCTATAAATAACATTTGCTGAGTTTTCTCCAAGTTCCATTAAAACACCACTTTCCGCATAAACTTTAAAACCATAGCTTGGATTTTCAATCCCTGCAGCACTCCTATATGCCATGCCACTTATCCAATAAGTGTCTTGTTCTTTATAATAACTATAGCTTAAGTTTCTTGTATCTTTACTTCCATCTTTATATGTGTCTGTAACTAAAACTTTGCTATCAGTTATAAACTCTAAAGTGCGACCGATAACATCAGATTTTATAAAAGGAGTTGACCAGTTATCTAAAAAAGAAATTTCATAATCCAACTTCCACTTTGTACCAATCAGAGAAACTGGTTCGCTTTTTTTTGATGCAGGATTATTGCATGAAACAAATAACAGTATTACTGAAAAATAAAATAAAATAGTACGTGTTCTCATATTATAATTTTTGTGATGGTTTTTTAATCTTTAATGCTAGCTCAACTTGCTGTTTTCATTACTTGAATAACCTCACTAAGTTGTTCTCACAGTCAAAAATCATCAAAACAAGCCTATAGGTAATAGTCTAAACATTAATTTATCTTCAAAAACAAATAACATCTGGTTAAAACAGCAAAACCCTGAAGAACAATATGACCTAATTCGTCTTCGCAATCCAAGGATGCAACAGATCCGACTCCATGCCTAACTCTTGCGCCCTCTTGAAATCGTTTCTTGCAGCAATTTTATCAAATTGTTTCAAGCGCAACTGTCCTCTCAAAAAGTAATAGGTGGGGTTGGCAAACTCTGTAGATGATACTGCTTGTAAGTCAGCCGACAGTTTCGACAACTGGTCGAGATGTAAATAACACTCTGCACGTTTCAGATAAATGTCCGTCATTTCCGGATATTCATTCAGCATAGAAGTGTATATCTTCTCTGCCTCTTCCCACTCCTCATCTAGGCGGTGTAACAATGCTTTGCCCATAAAACCATAAGGAGAAAACTCCCCATACGCTGCAGCAACAGCAAAATCTTTCTGTGCTCCTGCCTTATCTTTCATTTCAAGATTAAGAACACCTCTATTATAAAGCGCCTCAATGTCTAATGAATCTTTTCTTAGAATAGTGGTGTAATCTGCTCTAGCATCATCCCATTTTTCCATCTTCATCAACACTCCTGCACGTTGGTGCAAAATAAAAGCCGATTCTGGATGTTTGTTCAAAGCTGCAGTGAGCGAAATGTATGCTGCATCTAGTTTACCCAAGTGTAGTTGTATAGTGCCCAAACTAGTCATCAACCATGAGTTGTTTTTGTTTTTAGGATCTGATATTATTGCCTGGTTCAGTGCATACTCAGCACTGTCTAGTTGGTTTTGCTCCATATAGTCGGCCGATTTTGCAACCCATTCTTTGTATGTTGGCGACACATACTCTTGTGCAAACGTTGTGGCGGTAATGCCAAGAATAAGAAATAGGCCTAGAATTTTACTTTTCATATGTTTATTACTTTTTTTAGAATGCAATACGCTATAATTAAAAGCGTCGTTTATCTGTTTATAATATATTTGAAGTGCAATTTATTTCATTTTTTTGATGTAGACAAGCCATTCACTTTCTAAATAAACAAAAGCAACCTAAATAAGTTGCTTTTGTTTGTAAATACCCAGTATTTTTTGAAAGTGGGTTTTAGTTATATGTATTTGATTATACAATGAATTTTTCACTGTAATACTCCTATTCAAAATATCCGTAAGCTATTATATATATAGAGAGAGAGCTGCCAAGCGTACAGGTGCAATTAATAGCTTCTCTCAATAATATACAATACCTTACACCAATCGCATAAAAAACAATTAATTTATATCCATCTCCTCAATCAAATGTGTAGCCCCAGCAAATTTGTCAATTATAAACAACACATAGCGGATATCCACAATAATGCTTCGTTGATAATCGGGCAGGAATTGAATATCGCCACCAACGCCTTCCCAGTTACGGTCGAAGTTAATACCAATCAGTTCACCCTTTCCGTTCATTACTGGGCTACCCGAATTTCCACCAGTTGTGTGCGTAGTAGCAGCAAAACAAACAGGCATTTGGCCGTTAGCCATTTTATACTGTCCAAAATCTTTAGTTTTATACAGCTCTTTCAGGTTTTCGTGCACTATAAACTCCCAACTTTCAGGGTCTTCTTTTTCCATAACACCGTCCAAAGTAGTTTGATGACCATAGTTTACACAGTCTCTTGCCTCATATCCTTTCACCTGTCCGTAGCTCAAGCGCAATGTTAAGTTAGCATCCGGAAAGTGCGTATAAGGCCCATCCATCTCCAACATACCTTTTAGGTAAGTTCTGCGTGCTTT
>CAZIUT010000228.1:0-2649 GCA_964542545.1 uncultured Dysgonomonadaceae bacterium
GCCGTATTTGGCCTTTTATTGCAAAGAACTACTCTTTCCGCATTGCTTCAATCGGTTTCACCTTCACCGCTTTATAAGCCGGCAAATATCCTGCTAACACACCTGCCACAATAAGTATTAGTGTAGAAATAAGTACATATCCTAAGTTTACTGTGGGGTCTTTAAAGATAGACATCTGCGGACCATCGCTAGCTACCTGTGCAGCTGCTG
Organism: uncultured Dysgonomonadaceae bacterium; assembly: GCA_964542545.1. Lineage (GTDB taxonomy): Bacteria > Bacteroidota > Bacteroidia > Bacteroidales > Dysgonomonadaceae > UBA2632. The sequence goes on from CAZIUT010000228.1 coordinate 211, forward strand.
CAGCAGATTGCTCCATCGCATAATTGGCCAGCTCCGTTACACCTATACCTGCCAGCATACCAATGTAGCCAAAGATGGCGGTAATAATTATCGACTCCAACACAATCAACTTCAATATCGACATGGGAGGTGCACCAATAGCTTTGCGGATACCAATTTCGCGAGTACGCTCTTTTACCGATACCAACATAATATTGCTCACACCCACAATACCCGCAATTAAAGTGAATATGCCAATGATACTCACAAATATAGTAATGCCACCAAATATCTTCTGTGTTTCTAAATAATCTTGTTGCGAGTTTCGCACAGAGAGTGCTTGAGTATCTTCAGGATCAAAATTCATGCTGCGCGCCACATCTTTCCGCAAGTTATCGTTGAAAACCTCGTTGGCCTCTTTAGTCTCCAACCCTTCCACTGTAAAAGTAATGCGGTTGAACTTTTTGTTCTGATTGTAAATCATCTGATAGGTGGAGAACGGAATATATGCCACCGGACCTCCCCAGCCTTGCTTCTTGCTATTCACACCAACCACTTTATACATCAATTGCCCCACCTTCACATAGTTGCCAATAGCCGATTTTCCCTTAAAGAGCGTTTCCTCAATTTTTTTGTCTATTACAATTACCTTATTTTCATTTTTAATATCAAGGTTGTTTATAAAACGTCCATCCTTGTCACTTATTTCCAATTTCTCTATATGCAAGTAGTCTGGCATCACACCCCTTAGCGGATACGAACCATATTCTGCGCCATAAGTAATTGTGAGGTTGCTATTGCCTTGCGGTGTTATATACCTACTTTCTGCTATTTCGTTTTTCACCACATCCAGCTCTTTATCGGCAAACTGCAAGTTGCGCCCCGATTTCAAGCCCTTGTGGGGCATAGAAGTTCTACCCGACCAAAGCGTTACACTATTTACAGCTCTCTGCTGAAAATTTTCTGTAACCCCATTTTTGAGACCATTGCCTGCACCCAACAAAATAATAAGAATGAAGATACCCCACGACACAGAAAGCCCCGTGAGCGTTGTCCTCAATTTATTTTGATTGAGTGTAGAAAATATTTCTTGTAATTGATCTCTCATTCTTAATTATACATTGCTAATTATAGTATTGCTCCGTTTGTGTGGGGAGTTTCAATCCAACCATCTTTCAGATTAATAATCCGATTGGTGCAATCGGCCACAGACTGCTCATGCGTTACCATTATAGTGGTGATGCCCGTAGCGTTCAAGTCAGATATCACCTTCATTACCTCTTGCGATGTTTTGCTATCTAAAGCGCCCGTTGGCTCATCGGCCAATATTATCTTAGGGTTAGATATCATGGCGCGTGCAATGGCCACACGTTGTTTTTGTCCGCCCGATAACTCGTTGGGTAAGTGATGTGCCCATTCCTTCAAACCCATTTGGTCTAAATGTTCCAAAGCAATTATATTGCGTCGCTTTCTGCTCACTTTCTTATAATAGAGTGGGAGAGCCACATTCTCCAATGCGTTTTTAAAATTGATAAGGTTGAACGATTGAAATACAAAACCAATCATTTCGTTTCTGTATTTTGCAGCCTTCTTTTCAGATAGATTTTTTATGAGCTGTCCGTTTAGGTAGTACTCGCCCGAGTCGTAATTGTCTAATATTCCCAAAATATTGAGCAATGTGGACTTGCCCGAACCAGATGCCCCCATAATAGAAACATATTCACCAGCTTCAATCTCTAGGTCGATATCTTTTAGCACATGAAGCGATATAGCTTCTGTGCGATATGATTTATTTATTTTGCTCAGTTTTATCATCTTTTCTTAGGGTTGGACTATTGTCGGCACAGAAGGGTTACAAAAAATGTTTTAATTTTTACAAATATAGTTTATCATGACTACTATGCAGAACACAATAGTTGAAATATTGGGGACATTATGTAAGTTTAACAGAAAAACAGGGAGGGGAAACGGTGAACGGTAAGCAGTAAGAATAAAATACTTCACAGTTCAAGAATTATCGTCTAACACGGTTATTTTCTTCACCTAAACCTTATTCTCGCTCTCATCCCTTCATTCTTCTTCATGCACCGCTCATCGTGAAGCGCTGCTATAAAGAAAACACTTTTCACTGTCTATTTCGTAATCGTTATTGAAAATAGTCCTTTTTCAAAGCCCGCCGAATAAGTCTTCCAATTTCTCGATATTGACAGAGTAGCACCAGAAAAGCCTGAAAACTTTTGGTCGTTGTCAGAACCCAAACGGAGGGTTCTGATATCTTTTCGTTATTGACTAAACCCAATCGGAGGACACCAACGTATTTTCGTCACTGACTGAAGCTTTTCCAATATGTTTGAATACTTCTTCGTCATTGACTAAACTCTTTCCAATATGTTTGAAAACTCTCCGTCATTGACTAAACTCTTTCCAATATGTTTTAAAACTCTCCGTCATTGACTAAAC
>CAZIUT010000229.1:0-2629 GCA_964542545.1 uncultured Dysgonomonadaceae bacterium
TGCATTTATCATGGACCAACGAAGAGGTTGACAAATGGTTGCATCAAATAATGAATGACATACACACACAATGTGTAGACCACGGAAAAGACGGAGATTATAACAACTATGTAAAAGGTGCAAACATTGCTGGCTTTATGAAAGTAGCTGAAGCTATGATGGCTCAAGGTATTGTGTAGCTAAAACATATAAATGAGTAATATCTAATTACAGAAAATCACACAATTGAGAAGTCGCATAGGAGGTTGAAATCTGCTGTGCGACTTTTTTTATTGTCTGAATGATTGGATTTATTTGATTAATGCTGATTATGTTATTTTGATTCTATTATAATAATCTTTATCTCACAACTAGTTATTCTACATTCAACACATACCATTCATACATTTATGCAAGCTGAGAACACAACCGCAAACAAAAAAGCCGACATTGCAGTCTTGCTCAAATAAGGATCAAGATCTCGGCCTTCTTTCTTAAATATCTGCATGAGTAATATAATCTGAAAAAGATATACTACAACATACCCAAACCTATACCAGGGAGCGCTAGCATACAAAAAACTGTAAGTAATAAAGCAAGCAAACATTGTTAGCATCAGTGTAGTATGATATATTTTGGCATGTACTATTCCTAGCCTCACGGCTATAGTTCGTTTGTTTGATTTAGCATCATTCACTATATCGCGCATATTATTTACATTCAGAATCATGGTGCTTAACAGCCCTACACCAAAACTTGGAAAGATTGATCTTAAGTCAACTGTTTGTGCTTGCAAATAGTAAGTGCCAATTACTGCAATAGGACCAAAGAAGAGAAATGCAAAAAAATCTCCCAAACCTTTATAGCCATATGGTCGATGTCCCAATGTATAGAAAAGAGCTGCAAGAAGTGAGAAGAATCCTACAATCAGGAATACTCCAACTGCCACCAATCCAATAGTCTGGAATAGGCGCAAGAGGAGAGTCATACCCGACATCATTGTTATTAGTGCTGTTATGCCTATACCCATTTTCATTTTAAAGGGTGTTATCTTGCCGCTTTGTACACCTCTTATTGGCCCAACACGTTCTCCAGTGCGGTCGGTGCCCTTCACGTAGTCGCCCAAGTCATTGGCAAGATTCGACAATAATTGCAAAAGCAAAGCAGTAGTTAGGGTGAGTAGAGCAGTCGTTAAGTCAAACCTATCAACATGTAGCGCCAGCCCACTACCCAGAATAACTCCAGCAGCAGCCAAAAAAAGTGTACGGGGTCTGAAAGCTGATATCCATGCTCTAATCAGTTTTTTATTACCATTATAATCATTTGAAGAAATCACGTTGCCTTGATTATGTCAAAAGATGACAAATAGATGGCTCTTTCAACCAGAGAAACACAGTATTTGTCATCTTTATCTATTTAATATTTAGTATGCCCTTGCAAAAACTACTCTTTGAGCAGAGGGCTCACCAGTAATCATGCACTTGCCAGGAGTTTTATCGCCTTCAAGGGGAATGCAGCGGATAGTAGCTTTTGTTTCATTCTTAATAAGTTCTTCTGTTTCGGCTGTTCCATCCCAGTGACACATTAAGAAACCTCCCTTTTCAATCTCCACTTTAAACTCTTCGTAACTATCTACATTGCGAGTAACCGATGCGCGGTAATCAAACGCTTTCTGGTAGATGTTCTTTTGCATCTCTTCCAATAAGGTTTTGATATGTTCTTCAATGCCTTCTTGCGGAAGAGTCTCTTTTGTTAATGTATCGCGACGTGCAATTTCAATAGTCCCATTTTCTAAATCGCGACCACCGATTGCTAAGCGTACAGGTACACCTTTCAATTCATATTCAGAAAATTTCCAACCTGGTTTCCTGTTATCCGAATTGTCATATTTCACGCTTACACCTAATGATTTTAGTTTTTTTATAATCTCAGCTACTTTTTCATTTATCATATCAAGTTGCTCATCGTTTCTGTAAATAGGAACAATCACCACTTGATAAGGTGCTAATAGGGGCGGAAGCACCAATCCATTATCATCGGAGTGAGCCATTATTAATGCGCCAATCAAACGGGTGGAAACACCCCACGAACTAGCCCATACATATTTGCGCTCGCCATCTTTGTCAGAAAACATTACATCGAATGCTTTGGCAAAGTTTTGACCTAAGAAGTGCGATGTGCCCGATTGCAATGCTTTACCATCTTGCATTAATGCTTCAATGGTGTAAGTATCTAATGCACCAGCAAAACGCTCCGATGCAGATTTTACACCTTTCACAACAGGCATAGCCATGTATGTTTCTGCAAACTCAGCATACACGTCCAACATTTGGCGTGTTTCTTCTACTGCTTCTTCTTCAGTAGCATGAGCCGTGTGTCCTTCTTGCCAAAGGAATTCTGCAGTACGTAAAAACAAACGTGTACGCATTTCCCATCTCACAACATTGGCCCATTGGTTGATTAGGATGGGTAGGTCGCGATACGACTGTATCCAATTGCGATAAGTACTCCAAATAATAGTTTCTGAAGTAGGACGAACTATCAGTTCTTCCTCAAGTTTAGCTTCTGGGTCAACAATAATGCCATTGCCTTCTGGATCGTTTTTCAAACGATAGTGCGTTACAACTGCACACTCTTTGGCAAAACCCTC
>CAZIUT010000230.1:0-2614 GCA_964542545.1 uncultured Dysgonomonadaceae bacterium
ACACAGGGTCGCAGGTCATGCCCAGGTGATGTTCCAGTCCCATTTCGGCAGCATATTCTATTTGTGCGGGGCTTCCACCAAACAGTTGGTTGGCTGCGGCGGCAGCCATAGCACACGCTACACCAATTTCGCCTTGACAACCCACTTCGGCACCCGAAATAGAAGCATTCTTTTTAACTACATTGCCAAACAAACCAGCAGTAGCCAATGAGCGCAATATGCGTGTTTCTGTAAAACCTCGTGTTTCTTCAAGTAAATATAATACTGCAGGTATTACACCACACGAACCACAAGTGGGTGCTGTAACAATAACACCTCCAGCAGCATTCTCTTCAGAAACAGCCAAAGCATATGAAAATAATAAACCACGTGATTGTAACGATTTTTTATAGCCTTGTGCTTTAATATTATATGCTGCCGCTTTTCGTGTCAATGCAAGAGGGCCAGGCAGAACTCCTTCGTTTTCCAAGCCGTTCTGTACCGAGGCTCTCATCACATGCCATACTTCGCGTAAAAAATCCCATATCTCTTTCCCTTCGCACTCTTCTACATACTCCCAATATGATTTTCCGGTAGCTTCGCACCAGTTCATTATTTCATCAATAGAGTTCATATCGTAGATTTCACCACTGTCGCTTTCCGAAAGGCCTATTGTTTCTTTACCATCGGAGAGGGCTCCTCCGCCAACACTATATACTGTCCAGCTGTCAGACACTTTATTATCATTGTCCAAGCTTTCAAATTTCATAGCATTTGGATGGATTGGCAAAAATGTTTTTGGTAGCCACTCAATCTCTGTTGGGGCAATTGGTTTTAGAATATCTAAAATGGCAACATCGGTCAGGTGGCCTTTGCCTGTGGCTGCAAGGCTACCATATAGTGTAACTTTGAACGAAGAACTTTGCGGATTCTTTTCTGAGAAAAGTTCAGCTGCATGCTTCGGACCCATTGTGTGGCTGCTTGAAGGGCCATTGCCAATTCGGAATAGTTCTCTTAATGATTTCATGTTGCTTTTTGCTAAATAATTTGCTTGACGAGATTGCTTAGCGCAAAGTTAACGAATAATATTCAGAATTTGACATTGTCTGCTGATAGCTCGATTATGATATTAATTAAATAGATATTTTTTTGCAGTGATAAAGAAAATGGTTACTTTCGTTTGTTGATTTATAATTCTATAAATTTTGATAATAGGTAGTATAAGCACTATTTGTCTTACATATAAGATTTAATTTAAGTTATGTGCTTTTTATAACCTAAAAATCAGATAATTACATTACATTAAATATTTATTAAATAGCTGAAAAAATGAGACGTGTATTTTTACTTGCTTTTCTTTTTCTTTTTATCGGAGTTTCTTCTAAAGCACAAGAAAATGAAGACTCCTTCACAAACGACACTCCCCATGAAGTATTAATTCTCAAAGAAAAGAGTCATTTTGAAAATCGACCTAAAAATATTATTTTATTAATTGGCGATGGTATGGGTGTGTCTCATGTATATGCTGCTATGACAGCTAATAGAGGAAAGCTAAATATGACTCAAATGCCTTTTGTTGGTTTTAGTCAAACCCAAAGTGCTAAAAACTATGTTACAGATTCTGGAGCAGGTGGAACAGCTCTTGCAACGGGGGTTAGAACCTATAATGGAGCATTAGCAGTTGACACAAACAAAATAGCAATTCCCACAATCTTAGAGATTACCAAATCAAATGGTTATGCTACAGGATTAGTATCTACAACATCTATTACTGATGCTACACCTGCTTCATTTATTGCGCATCAACCAAATAGGAATATGCAAGAGGAAATTGCAGCAGATTTTGTAGGATCAGATATAGATGTTTTTATAGGTGGTGGACGCAAATATTTCATTGAAAGAAAGGATAAGCGTAATCTTTTAGATGAGCTTAGGAAAAATAATTATCATGTTTATAACTCATTATCTGATGCTCCAAATTTGAATTCAGGGAAATTAGCTATCTTGACTGCAGATAAAAATAATGATGTTTATCCAAAAAGAGGAGATATGTTACCCGAAGCAACCGAAAAAGCTATCAATATTCTTAAAAGTAATACAAAAGGTTTCTTTCTAATGGTAGAAGGATCCTTGATTGATGGAGGTGGGCACAATAACAATACAGAATATGCAGTACAAGAAACTCTTGATTTTGATCGCGCTATTGGTAAAGCCCTCGAGTTTGCTTCATCTAATAGAGAAACATTGGTTATAATTACTGCCGATCACGAAACGGGTGGTATGGCTTTAATTGATGGAGACATTAGCACAGGTAAGATTGTTGGTGGATTTGTTACTAAAAGACATACAGGAGTAATGGTTCCAGTATTTGCCTATGGTGCAGGTGCAGAGGCTTTTAGTGGAGTATATAAGAATACAGATGTTTTTAATAAAATGATGACGGCATTTGGTTTCAATTAACCTCATTCTTATTCGTCAATGATTTTTATCTTTACGTGACTATAGTTTACATATCATATTTTTGTGTTCATATTGTTTTAAAATAAGTGAGAAAGCTTTTTTTATTATTATTAAAGAAGAGAGTATCTCATAAACTGTGTAAGTAATTAATTGAGGGTTTAAAGTCTGGACTTTA
>CAZIUT010000231.1:0-2542 GCA_964542545.1 uncultured Dysgonomonadaceae bacterium
CCGAGGGGTGGACCGCTAAAGAGTAATGGTGACATTGCTCGCAGACAAATGACAAACATTTTCTTTTGTTAGAAAACACAGAACCCGGCTTATAGATCGACTGCTTTTTTTATTTTTCAAGCAAATATTATGGAAGAGAATAAGAAAAAGAAGAATAAAGATGAGAAAAGTAATTTTAGTAAGCTAAAAGAAAGAATTTCTAATCTTACAGAATTTCTCACATATGATATTTGGCGTTTAGACTCACAAGATGTTAGCGGCAAGCGCAATTTCCTTTACAATAGTCTGAAGGCAATTATAATGACCATTCGCAACTCTATGGAGTTGAAGCTGAATGTTCGGGCTGCCTCGCTTACTTATCGCACTTTGCTTTCATTAGTGCCAGGATTAGCAGTATTGTTTGCTGTAGCAAGGGGATTTGGCTTACAGAATATAATTGAAAGTCAGTTTATCACCTATTTTCCTGGACAAGAAGAGGTGCTTACAGAGGTAATTAAGTTTATAGATAAATCACTTAAACATGCACAAGGAGGAGTCTTTGCTGGAGTTGGGGTTATAGTACTTCTTTATACTGTTTTTGTTCTATTTTCTGAGATAGAAGATAGCTTCAATACTATTTGGCAACTAAGTAAGGGAAGAACCATACAGCGTAGAGTGTCCGATTATTTTGCGTTGATACTTATTATGCCGATTTTTATTGTTCTTAACAGTGGGCTAACAATAATGATTAGTTCATCTACGGTGTATTTTGATGCTTTTAGTTATATTCTCAATCCATTGGTTACTCAAGTTTTGAATATCCTGCCATTCTTTATAATTATTTTAACGCTGATGTTGCTCTATAAGTTTATGCCCAATACAAAGGTTAAGTTTGTAAATGCACTAATTGCAGGTTTTGTAGCTGGCACTGCGTTGCAAATATTCCAATTGGTATATATAAGTGGACAGTTATGGATTACAAAATATAATGCTATTTACGGTAGTTTTGCAGCCTTACCACTTTTGTTATTATGGTTGCAACTCTCATGGAACATTGTGTTGATGGGTGTTGAATTGTCATTTTCTTTGCAGAATGTTCAAAAGTTTTATTTCGAAAAAGAAACCAAAAATATTAGTCGCCGTTACAACGATTTCTTCACTATTCTTATTACATCAGTTATTGCTAAACGCTTTGCAGAAGAAAAACCGGCACTTACTGTTGATGAGATTTCCGAAAGACACTCAATACCTTTACGATTAACCAATCAAATTATTGACTTGTTGCAAGATTTGCAAATAATATCTCCAACTCCTAGTGAAGCCGATGATGAGATAATGGCTTTTCAGCCAGCATTCGATATCAACTTGATGAGTGTGAAATTGCTCATGACAAAGATTGATAGCTATGGATCAGAGAATTTTAGGGTTGACAAAGATGTAGAGTATAGCTCGCATTGGGATGCTTTGATGCTTACTCGTGAGAGTTTTTATAATAATGAAGACGATCAATTATTGAAAGACTTGTAAGGCTTCAGATTTATTGCAATATGGCTTTCTCATAATAAGCACATAGCCAATCTACCAGTGTGCTGTTTGCTTAACGTATTGTTTTCTTCATAAGAAGGTGAGAACAGTTTTCTTACAAGTTTAAAAACTCCCAAGCAAGCTTGTATTTATTTACCTGTCTTTGCTTTGCATGCTGTTTCAGCAATAAACAACTTATTGTTTCAACCAATATAAAAAGTCCGAATCCCAATAAGTGCTTTCATTATTGAGTTCTTCTGCTTTGCCATTGCAAAAGGCATCAAGTATCTCCCAAAATCTTGGGCTATGATTCATCTCGATGATATGGGCTAACTCATGAAGTATAACGTAATCTATTAGTCGTTCAGGCAGCATCATTAAGAAAAGCGATAAGTTTATGTTATTATCATCGCTACAACTTCCCCAGCGCGATTTGCTTTTGTTTATTTTAATCTTATTTACTTCAAGATTCAGTTTTTTTGCAAAAGAACGAACTTTTTCGGGTAACACCCTACTCGCCTCGTAACGTAAAGCATATATTAGTGATTCCTTTATTGCATCTTGCACATACTCATCATTTAAGTCATACTGGGCAGGCACATCGATGGTTAAAATGCTTTTTTCTAAAGACATTTGCACCTTATCGTTGTGCAATGATTTGTGGGTGACGACAACATCAAATGAGAAAGTTTTTATTTTAGACGCTTCAGTAATCTTTATTACTTTTCGCACTGGCAGTGATAATATTTGGGGTTTTAGATAATCAAAGTGTTTTTTGATTTCTTTTTTAGTCAAATTTGTAGGCACAGTCATTTCTACAGCACTGTGTTTGCGCCGTACAATTACTTTTTTAGCACGACTGTTTCTCTTAATTAAAACAGCCCCCAAATCTTTATCGTAAAAGTACTTCATGTCTGCAAAATTATCAATTATAAATTAGAAATGAAGTATCTTTTTTCTATATATTATATATAGTGACAAACTATATTTATCTTTGTATGAAATTAAAGCGAAATAGATATGAAATTAATTGAGTCAT
>CAZIUT010000232.1:0-2541 GCA_964542545.1 uncultured Dysgonomonadaceae bacterium
AAAAGTTGAAGGAATAAGTGGGTTGGGAGATACACCCACACTCACAATTACTTGGTCTACATCTATCCATACTGTGTCGCCTTCGATAGCTATCGGACGACGACGACCCGATGCATCTGGCTCGCCCAACTCCATGCGCTGCAAATGCATGCGATTTACGCGGAAGTTTTCATCGCCTTTATATTCAAGAGGATTGTGCAGGTTGTAGAATTCAATGCCTTCTTCTTTGGCATGATGAACCTCTTCTAAACGTGCGGGCATTTCTTCTTCCGAGCGTCTGTAAACAATCATAGCTCTTTCTGCACCCAGCCTTTTTGCTGTTCTCACAGCATCCATAGCAGTGTTTCCTCCACCAATAACAGCTACTTTCTTGCCCATCAATACGGGAGTGTCGCTTTCGGGGTTGGCAGCATCCATTAGGTTGATGCGGGTTAAGTATTCGTTGCACGACATCACACCGTTTAGGTTTTCGCCGGGTATGTGCATAAAGTGAGGCAAGCCTGCTCCACTGGCTACAAATATACCTTTGAATCCCATTTCGTGTAAATCTTTGTGAGATATAGTTTTTCCTATAATGCAGTTGGTGTTGAATTTAATGCCCATTTTTGCTAACACGTCAATCTCAACATCTACAATATTGTTTGGAAGTCTGAATTCTGGGATACCATAACGCAACACTCCGCCTAATTCATGGAGGGCTTCGAATACGGTTACATCAAATCCGTTTTTAGCCATGTCTCCTGCAAAGGATAGTCCTGCAGGACCAGAACCGATAACAGCTACTTTTATGCCATTACTTGTTGCTATTTCGGGAATGGCAATGTTGCCACTTTCTCTTTCGTAGTCGGCTGCAAATCTTTCGAGGTGACCAATAGCTACAGCTGGTTTGTTTAGTTTTTGCACATAGAAACAAGTGCTTTCGCACTGACGCTCTTGTGGACAAACGCGTCCGCAAACTGCTGGCAGTGCACTTGTTGCTTTTAGTGTTTTTGCAGCTTCTAAAAACTCTCCGCGCTCAATGTTTTTGATAAATTTGGGGATGTTAATCTCCACAGGGCATCCTTCAATGCAAGTAGGGTTTATACAGTCGAGGCAACGCTGGGCTTCGGCCACAGCTTGCTCTTCAGTTAAACCTAAATTTACCTCTTGATAGTTTCGGCTTCTCACTTCAGGGTCAATCGAACCCATTATCACACGTGTCATTTGTGTGCGGTCTTTGTTTCTAATAGCTTTTCTTATTTCTTCGCGCCATGGAGTGGTGCGTTGCGCTTTTAAATATTCTTTTGAAGGCATATAAATAGTAGTAAGTTGTGAATTATAAATAGAAATTTAATAGGAGAGGAATTGAATTTTTGTTTTTCAATTGGTTCCTTGTCTTTATTCTGTAGTGTCGTTATTGTCTGTTTACTGCAAAAGTTAGTTGTAAGCTTTTAATCGCATTAGCATTTCATCAAAATCTACTTGATGAGCGTCAAACTCAGGTCCGTCTACACAAACAAATTTGGTTTTACCGCCTACTGTTACTCTGCATGCTCCGCACATACCTGTGCCATCTACCATAATGGTGTTGAGCGATGCTAGAGTAGGTATTTCGTATTTCTTGGTTAATAGAGATACAAATTTCATCATTATAGCGGGTCCAATGGTGAGACAAAGGTCTACTTGCTCTCTATTAATCACTCTTTCAATTCCCTCAGTAATTAATCCTTTTTCGCCATAAGAGCCATCGTCTGTCATAACAATAACCTCATCGGCAAACTGTTTCACTTGGTCTTCCAATATTACCAAGTCTTTTGTGCGAGCACCCAAAACAGCAATTACTTTGTTGCCAGCTTTACTCATGGCTTCAATAATTGGTAGCATTGGTGCAATTCCCACACCACCTCCAGCACATACTATTGTGCCAAATTTATCTATTTGGGTTGCTTTGCCAAGCGGTCCTACCAAATCGGTTATGTAGTCGCCCACTTCAAGTTCTCCTACTTTTTGCGATGATTTCCCCACCAGCTGTATAACCAAGGTAATTGTGCCTCGCTTAGTGTCGGAAGAGGCTATAGTGTATGGAATACGTTCACCTTTTTTGCCTAAACGCACAATTACAAAATGTCCAGCTCGTCTGCTTTTTGCAATTAATGGAGCTTCAACTTCAAGTTTTACAATTTTTTCTGATAGATATTCTTTTCCTACAACCTTGTTCATAAATATGTGGTTTCTTATAATATAAGTGAGTTTTTAATTTGTCTGCAAATTTAGCTAAATTATACCAGATTAAAAGTTTATTTAGGGCAAATTGATTGATAGCTATTGTCAAACTTGTTTAAATGATGTGATTAGCAATTTAGTAATACATTTATTGTTGAGAGTGGTGTATAAAGTAAAAAAGGATGCTCCAACGTTTACGGGCACCCTTTTTGTACTTAATCTGATTTTGTTTTCAGCTACATGCTTTAATTAATGGTCATGATCATCGGCCAATGCCTCTGTTTTGGTTTGGTGTACTGTATGTTTGTCGTGTTCTATTGGAGAATAAATTGAATATAG
>CAZIUT010000233.1:0-2522 GCA_964542545.1 uncultured Dysgonomonadaceae bacterium
TGCTTCCAATAGCCTGTAAGCTGCAATAGCAGCCCCTCCTTGTTGGTCGTGTGTGCTTATGATTAAAACATTCATATTGTATATACGGCTATGATAAGAGTTATGAAAAGTCTCCCTTTGCCATCCGTTGAAGTCTTCGTTTTACTTTTGCCCAAAATGAGTTGGTTCTTTTGTAAAACTCTTCAAACTGTCTGCGTGCCTCTACGCTTTCTTGTATCATTTCGGGCTTTATAAGTTCTAGTTCCTTATTATATAGTTCCATATTGTAGAAGTCTTGCGAACCACTATGCTCGCCACTTCCATCAAAACCAATATTGTAGATAAGCGTTTTACCTGTGTTGAGCGATAGTTTATTGTTGAGGAATAGCGATGCATTCCAGCGAATAGCCCACGAGTTGTTTTTGCCCTCCACTTGTCTTTTCAGCATGCGGGTGTATGGATACTTTCCATTGAAATCGAAAGTCTTAGATAGGTTTTTCTCTTTTATCTCGGCCAATAGCTTCTCACCATTAGGCCTGAATAGTTTCCACGACTCGTGCCAAGTAGCCCACCCAGTGCTGCCTACCCACTTAATAAAAAATGTGTCGGGCAGATTCAGCCCAGCATAGCAAAAAGAGTGAATGTGCGCCACTTCATCTACATCTTCATACATATTGAGCGCCTTGTTCATAAATGTGAGAAAAGACGATGCAGTAATTAAATCGTCTTCCAATACAATTACTTTCCCGTATTTTTCAACAATCGATGTAACCCCATTAATAACATTGGCTGCCAATCCAAAGTTAACTGGCCTTTTAATAACAGTTACCTTCTTAAATCCAGTGGTGCTATCCAATACCTGGCGTGTTTCTTCAACCAGTTTCTCATCCTCAAAGTCCTTGCCACCATCAGAAAATATGAACAGTTCGCTTTGCTTGCTCAATTCATTTTTCTGAAGCGCAGTCAATACTTGTTGAGCATGCCACGGTCTGTTGTATGTAAATAGTATTATGGGTGCAAGTTCTTTTGTTTCCATGAGATGAAGTTTTAGTTTTACAAATTTACATAATTATTCATCTATTCAAGATGAAATCGGCAAAAAATAAGACAAAGAAACCCCCAGAGCAGTTCGTAATTATTTGCGAACTGTTCTGGGGGGGCTGAATCTTCTGTTATTGAGTATAACAATCGTTGTCAATTGTCAACTATTCATCGATTATCCGTATATAATATTACCATCATCATCTTTGTTATCATCAGGCCCACTGGCATATTGCTTCATTGCTCTAAGACTCATACCCATGCTTGAGAATCCACCATCATTGTAGAGGTTTTGCATAGTAACTTTGCGTGTGAGGTCAGAAAACATTACAATACAGTAGTCGGCACAGTCATCAGCATCAGCATTGCCAATTGGAGACATGCGCTCTGCAAAATCTAGCAGATCGTCCACTCCTTTTATTCCACTTCCTGCAGTAGTCATGGTAGGTGATTGAGAGATAGTGTTTACTCTAACACCTTTTTCGCGACCATAGATATACCCAAAACTGCGTGTTATAGACTCTAGCAATGCCTTCGCATCGGCCATATCGTTGTAGCCAGTAAACACACGTTGTGCTGCTATAAAAGAAAGGGCTAGCACAGATCCGCCTTCAGAGATAGCATCCATTTTCTTAGCTGTTTGCAACATCTTATGAAATGAAACTGCCGAAATGTCCAATGTTTTGTCAAGCAGATTATAATCTAAATCGTCGTAAGTTTTTTTCTTACGCACATTGGGCGACATGCCAATTGAGTGTAATACAAAATCTATTTTACCTCCCAATATCTCCATAGACTTAGAAAAAACCATTTCCAAATCTTCTACATTAGTAGCATCGGCAGGTAGTATTTCAGCGTTAAGCTTCTTGCCAAGCTCATTTGTGTCACCCATTCTCACAGCTACAGGCGTGTTAGAAAGTGTAATTATTGCACCTTCCTCAACAGCTCGCTCGGCTACTTTCCAAGCGATAGACATATCGTTGAGTGCACCAAAAACAATTCCTCTTTTTCCTTTTAATAAGTTGTGTTTCATCTTTAAAATATATTATGTTGATTATTTGAATTTTCAATTACTGCACAAAAGTAATATAAATGTGCAACGTATAAACGCTTTTATCCAATTTTAGTTTACTTATTCACTATTTTTCAGTTGACAGATGGTAAATTGATGTAAATAGCACCTCTCTTTGAAACAATTGCCGATTCAATTGTTATACTAACAAACAGAATGAAATTGAGAAAATATATTAACCTATGATTATTACTTATATCTATCACAGTTGTTGTGTTATAGAGTTTAGCAAGTTCTCTGTAATTATCGATTATTACATAGATCCAGTAAAAGATGGAGAAGAAGCTGGCTGGGTAAAGCAGCATCTTCTTCAAAATGACAAACCACTATATGTGTTGTGCACCCATTCTCATGCCGATCATTTCAATGAAGAGGTGTTGTTGTGGGACAACGATAAAGACGATATCACTTATGTGTTTTCGAAAGAGGT
>CAZIUT010000234.1:0-2511 GCA_964542545.1 uncultured Dysgonomonadaceae bacterium
ATTAAATAAATCAATAAAAAGATTAGAAGCAAACACATACTTTTGCATGTGATCCGTCTTTTTAGACAAAAAAAACAACTTTTCAATGCAATGAAACACATATATTTGTAAATTTGCAAACTAAACCCTGCAGTATTTAATTGTGCGTATGTTTTATCGCAATACAGCTGCTTTTGTATAAATTACAACTATAAACTATTTTATAGTTTAGTCCCTTTATTAGTAAATATGGATACTTTTCTTCTAAATATAAGAGACAACTCAGCTTGGCTTTATTCTGTTATTTTTGAATACAGATGGTTTTATTACGACCTCTGGTCATTTGTGCACCTCTGGATTGGAGGAATATTCTTTGCTCTATTGAGTGCTTTCAGCTCAAAAAAGAAATGGTTAAAGCTAGTATTAATCCTATCCGTCTTCGCATTTATTGAGACCGCCATTTCTATTAAAACACTCAACTTGTTTCAGTCTGAGAGATCACTGGGCATATTTAATGACATTGCAACTGGAATGGTTGGAGGATACATCATATATTGGTTCTTAAAGTGGAAATATACCAAAAAAAGATCTAAATGGTTGGCACTATTTATCTCATCAATAACTGTTTCATTTCTTTGGGTAGGTTTTTATGGGTATAGGTATAGCATTGCATTCTTCAACTCTCCGTATATCAATTGGTGGGCGCTAACGGCCTGGAGTGTATCAGGAATGATTATGATTTTTGTATTCAATTACTTAAAAGACAAGTTAAATTACTTCTGGGGAGTGGCTATTACATGGTTCATATACATTTCTCTACTTTTCGCAGTAGAATATATAGCTTATCATCTAATATCGCTAAGAGAAGTAACAGAAGGAACAACACCATTGGTATTTGATATTATACACGGTAGTAGAATCATGCATGTGTATTATACTACTGCGCCTTTATATTTTATTGGATTGTTTGTTTTGCTAAGGTTTGTATTTAAGAAAAGCATAGATAACAGCAATGACACTGTATCAACAACAAATATGCTGTAAAATAATTTACACCTCAAGCCTTCTAACTGTACAGAATTTACAGGCTTGTTAACCCCTAGAATAAACAGTTTTTTGTTTTTTACTTGCATTCTCATTATTTGTTTCTCCATACAAAAACATACTTTAAATACCCTCATATACCATCTGTAGAATTACAACAAAAGACAAGCATAAATACTGAGCATATTTCAATGTTTCTAATATAAAACCTTGACTCATTTCTTAACACTACCACAAACAGTCGTCTTATTTTGTATTAAAACTCTCGACAAACTCAAGTAAAAAAAAGACGCTACACAACCATGCAACGTCTCTTCAATTAGTTTGTTTTGATAAAACAGCTAGCTCTTATCTTTATTTCAAAGCACTTAACACCTCATCAACAGCCAGCTTTAACCCCTCAGCATTTTTTCCGCCTGCTGTAGCAAAATGGGGTTGTCCCCCCCCACCGCCTTGTATTTGCTTGGCTGCCTGACGAACGATATTGCCAGCATGCAATCCTTTTTGCACCAACTCTTCGCCTATCATTATTGTTAAGTTTGGCTTACCATCGGAAACAGAACCTACTACAAAGAAAAGATTATCGTCTACCTCGCCCTTCAATTGAAAAGCAATATTTTTGATAATATCGGGTGATACATCAGAGTAAATTGCGCTATATACATTCACGCCATTTTTCTCTTTCTTAGAGCTTGACAATGCATATTTGAGCGATTTAGCTTTTTCTCGTTCAAATTCTTGCGCCATTTTTTTCATCTCTTCATTTTCTGCTATTAAGCGTTGTATAGCTCCCTCAATTTCAGGTGTATTGTTAAGCATTAGCCTTAATTGATTAAGGATATCATCTTTTCCGTAAAGATACTTATCGCATACTGCACCTGTAATGGCTTCTATGCGCCTTACCCCTGCTGCAATAGCACTTTCATTTATAATGCGGAAAATACCTATACGTCCTGTTGACGAAATATGTGTACCCCCACAAAGCTCTATGGATGAACCAAAACGAATTGTGCGCACCTCTTCGTCATATTTCTCTCCAAACAGTGCCATTGCACCCATCTCTTTAGCTTCTTGAATGGGAACACTGCGATTTTCTTCGATAGTGATGTTTTCACGAATTTTGCTGTTAACCAATTGCTCCACTTTGCGAATCTCCTCATTTGTCATTTTTTGAAAATGTGAGAAATCGAAGCGCAACAGCCTATCTGATACAAAGGATCCTTTTTGCTCTACATGCGATCCTAAGACCTCACGTAAAGCTTCGTGCATTAAGTGTGTAGCAGTATGGTTGCTTTCTATAGCTACACGGCGCTCAGCATCAATCTTCAATGTAAATGTAGACCCAATATCAGCAGGCAGTTTCTTTACCAAATGTACGGCAAGGTTATTTTCTCTTTTAGTATCAAATATCTCTATTTTCTCTCCAGTTTCAGCACATGTCATCCAACCACTATCGCCTACTTGTCCACCTTGTTCTGCATAGAAAGG
>CAZIUT010000235.1:0-2433 GCA_964542545.1 uncultured Dysgonomonadaceae bacterium
GTCCACCCTGTATTGCCGAAATGCCCAACATAAACAAACTATACAAAGAAATGGGCAATGAAGTTGCTTTTGTAATGGTTTCGCTTGACGACGATTTTGAAACTGCCAAAGATTTTAATACACGCAAAGGTTTCGACCTACCCATCTACACACTACAAAGCCGCCGACCAGCAATGTATCAATCTACAACCGTTCCTACTACCTATGTAATCAATGCTAAGGGGCAATTGGTACTAACCCACAAGGGCATGTCGAATTATAATACTTCGAAGTTTAGGAAGTTCTTAAAGAGTTTAAAGTAACCCCCAAAAAGAAACAGAGCGCTAATTCCCCACCTGCACCCAATTGTGCAGCACCTTCACAAAGTTGCCATCATCGCCCTCAAAAGTTACTCTTAGGTAAATATCGTGCGTGTGAACCCTAAAATGCTCCCGCTCATCATTCAAAAAACTACCTTTATCGTATTCATCTAAAAAACCCATCCACTTATCTATCTCAGCATTGGTCAAAGGTTCATAACCTCTCTTTGGCTTATTGAGCTCTGCTCTTAAATGTTTCATCACATCATTTCCGGAAACATCTTCAAAGATACTCAAATCATAATCAGACCTATATGGGCCTTTATACCCAATTACATTGCCATAGGTTATATCTTTTGAAATCACTTTACGCTCCTCTTCAAGGGTCAATAGCTTTATCTCTTCGGTGGTTTCATACTTCAAACCTGTCAGCTTAGTATATTGCATCAGATTATCACCCATACCCGACCACACAGAGGGATACCAATGCAACACCCGCTCCACCTTTTTAATCCTATTTTCATAAGGTGTATTTAAAACAATATAACCAACAGGCGAATTACTAATATAAGATAGAGCAATTGTATCCTTGTCCATCAACTCGTTGCACAAATTCACATTCATCGTCATATCATACTGAAAATCAAAAAAATAATCCAGCATGGTTTCCTCGCAATCCATCTCCTTAGGGTTAGATGCAGTATAATCTCTTATTACCACCTTCGTTCTCAGAAACGAACTCCTTCTACTCATCCATTTCTGCTTATCGGCCTGCAGGAATATGACAGACACTTTGTTGCCATAAATTATATCTATTAATCCTCCCAAACCTCTCAAAGTAAAGTTCTTCGTTTTATTTACACCCAAACTCTCAAGCGGTTTCTTCACGGCACTATTCTCAAAACTTGCATTACACACAACATTATCAATAGCACCACTTGTTTTGTTCACCACCTCTACCTTATGAAAGGGCTGAAAAACAATAATTGCTAAAGAGAACAACCAAGCCACCACACCTCCAACAAATCTCAACCCATATTGCTTTGGCAACTCTGCCGTAGCCACCTTTGTCTTATTGAAAAGTGCATATGGTAATCCCACAAGAAGCAGAATCAGATAAAAAAGCAAAAAGAAAACAGACAATACCAAGTACACGACAAGGAGTACATTGCCACCAATAAATGGCAATATATCAATAAAATAAACCTCCAGCATCAGTATTATTAGCAGAAGCAGTGCACACAACAGAAACCTATGAACCTTAAACAGTACTTTCAAAAACATGATATTAAATTTATATTAGTTATTTGCATAACATCGGCACCACCCTATCATATCAGAGCTTCAGTTACATATGTAGCTTCATCACATCTAGCAACTGCTGCTTCGAAGCCACACCTGAATGACGCCAAACTGGATGTCCGTTTTTAAATAATATAAGCGTGGGAACACTTCTCACCTGATAATTCATAGCAAGTGATTGATTTTTATCCACATCTATTTTAATAATTCTCGCCTTGCCTTTAATTGCTGGAGCTAAATCTTTTAGAATAGGAGCTTGCGTTTTGCAAGGGCCACACCATGTTGCATGAAAATCTACCAATACTGGCTCATTGCCCTCAATAATACTTTTGAAATTCTCTTTCATATTCATTCAATTTTATATTTTACTGATAAAGATACAAAATATGTGCCAAACTTTATTCACTAATCGATTATATCCTACTACATTATATATCATCACATCCATCATGCAATCCTACTTCTGTTTGAACCATATGATGTGCCTGATTCCTTTGATTGCTTGATTACCGAACCCCAAGCAGGAAGTGAAGGGTGGTGAAATTAGCAAACCTGGCTTCAACAAAGATGCTTCGACGGGCTAAGCCACCGCGATGTTTTGGCTACACCTCCCATCACAGTCATCATGCAAATCCTTCAATCATGGTTCAGAAATTTGCTTCTTCCCAACTGTCTAAACTTTGATGCGATTGATACACAAAATTATTGAGCTACTGTGACATATTCTTCGCGTTAAAAAACGCTAAACCATTACCTCCTCGTTGCAAACGAGGAGGAGTGGCTATCTAAATTATTTTGAAGACTTTAAATATTTCTACCGCTGGCGCGGATA
>CAZIUT010000236.1:0-2430 GCA_964542545.1 uncultured Dysgonomonadaceae bacterium
GTAGCGATAGGAAGCATTCGTCGATAGAGTATATCTCGGTAGCTGGGCTGTAGGTACTCAATATATTCATCACCCTGCGACTCATATCGCCATATAAATGAAAGTTGGCTGAAAATACTTTCACACCATGGGTGCGAAACATGCTTTGGTACTGAAATGCAGGAGCTCCCATAGGAATGCCCAGTTTTTTAGCTTCGTTGCTACGTGCTATTACGCATCCATCGTTGTTGCTTAGTACTACAATAGGTTTGCCATTGAGCGAAGGGTTAAAAACTCGCTCACACGAAGCGTAAAAGTTGTTGCAGTCTATTAGTGAATACATAGTAGCTTAGTGTTTTTTTATGGAATAGGTAACAATTCCCCATACTATCACATCCTTTTCATTATCTACTTCAATAACTGGAAAGTCGCTATTTGAGGGAACCAAAAAGCACTTACCATTCTCAACCTTCAGTCTTTTTAGTGTAAACTCATTATCTACATAGCAAAGGGCTATTTTATTATCCGTCCAATCTATACTTCTATCAATTACCAGAAGATCGTCTTCCATAAAGTCGCCCATCATAGATTGACCGCGAACTCGGGCATAAAATGTAGCATCCGGATGTCTTACAATCAGCTTGTTGAGGTCAATGCTTTCATATACAAAATCATCTGCAGGAGACGGAAAACCTGCAATAATTCCTCCCACAAAAGGCAGGTTCATTACTGAAGTGTTGGGTGTGAATAGTTCTAGACTTTCTGATTTGTAAATAGATTTCATAAGTGCAAATATAAGAAAATAGTTTTTCTTTTTTAGTCAATGAAGCTTAAGCGAAGCTGTTTTTTAAAAAAGCCGAACCAACTTATTAAAACAAGTTGGTTCATACAGAGAGAAGTTATTTAACTATGAGTTTTATTATGGTTGAAGTACTCAATACTTTCCAACTCCTCTTATTCTCTTATCTATATATCTTGAGTTGATAATGCGAAGCGTGCCCATATAATCTAATTTAAACTCAATGACATCGCCTACTTTATATCTCTTTTCATTATCGCCCAAGTCAATTACTATAACATCTGAACTTGCGCCAGCAATTATTATATCCTTATCTACAAACTCAAGATGCTTTATATCTACATCAAGCAAACCAATATCGATGATGGCTCTTATGGTTGTTTGGCCAATGTCTTTTTTGTGAAATGTAAAGGTGTCGCCTTCTAGGTTGGTACCCATTTCACCATCGGGCACGATGGGTTTTTCTATCAGTTCAATTATTTCTGAATACAACATAAATATATTGTTGCTCATCTGCTCAAGAGGTGCGTCGTTGTATGGTTCTGTTCCTAGAAAGAGTGTTTCGCCCACTCTGAAATGGTTAATTCCTTCGGGCAATATGTTCTGAAATATAAGTGGTATGGTAACGGATGAACCTCCTGATATATATGGAATCTTCTTATTGAACTTAGCTTCAAGTATTTGTTGATACAAGCTCAAGTGGAGCAATTTGTCTCTGTTGGGGAGCACTCCATATAGGCAATTGAGGTTTGCACCTATTCCTATCACTTCAATGTTTTTCTGCTCAAAAACACTTTCATAAAAATCAACAAAATCTTCACCTTTCACCCCCTCGCGCAACTCGCCCAGCTCAAGCATTATAATTATTTTATGTGTTTTGTTTTGTTTTTGTGCTTCTTTTGAGAGCATTTTTATTGTCTCTAGTTCTGTGTTTAAGCTAATGTCGGCATACCTTACAACACTAGCAATTGCACGCTTAGCTGGAGGTTTTATGTAAATTGTTTCTACTTCGGGCTTTATTGATTTTATAATTTTCAGATTGGTTACGCGTGAGTCACACACCTGATTGATATCTAGCTTCAATAATTCTGTCAATAGCATTTTGTTGCCGCTCAACACTTTGGTTACAACAGACCACTTGATGTTTTGCTCGGCAAACAAGTTGTTTAAATAGTTGAAGTTTAACTCTAGTTTCTTTGTGTCGAATGTTACGTAGGCCATTACTTCTTTTTATTAAATCTCATTTCTAAATACTTATTGCTGAATCCAAGTTTTTCATACAGATGTTTCGCAGGATTGTTTGGCTCAACATGTAGTGCAATATTTCCTTCTGCAATTTCGATAGCCTCTTGTACTAGTTTCTTACCAAGTCCTTTTCCTCTGTGTTGCTGGTGTGTGGCAATATAAACTAATATGTTTTCGGGAATATAATCTTTCATACCAGTCTGATTGATAACTACTGCACCTACAATAGAATCATCTAAATATGAAACCAAAACAAATCCACCAAACGAAGTTGCTTCTTTCAGTGCATAATTTATTGCTTTTTCGATATCCGATGCCGGGTCGCCATATTCTTGCAGGTTTTCAAATAAAAAATTAATTATGTTCTCTTTCTCAGTGAATGTTGGTTTGTTGTCTGAATTAAAGAC
>CAZIUT010000237.1:0-2429 GCA_964542545.1 uncultured Dysgonomonadaceae bacterium
AGGCAGACGACAATCCGTGTGTGGTGAAATATAAATTGAAAATATAATTGAAAATGAAAACTAACCTCTACTTATTTATTGTTATATTACTACTCTCTTCATGCGTTAGTAAAGAAACGAAAGAAGTAATCAAGACTACTTCTGTATTTAAAGTTTTGAATGATGAGATACTGACTAACTTCCCTGGTGGTATCTATCTCTTAGATGAAGATATTGTTTGGTTCGATCCATTTGCTCGCAACCACTTTCTGCATTATTTAGATAAACACACTGGAATGGAGATAAACGCATTTGGAGATATTGGACAAGGACCCAATGAATTTGTCAGCCCTATGATAGGCGATATTGCATGGGATAATTGTTTGTATGCATATGATGTGAATGGAAACACCAATGGATACTTTTCACTTGAAAAGTTAAAAGAGGACGGTGATGCTTTTATTAAGCTCTCGAATGAGGACTCCGCTATTAGAGCATTGGGATACAATGTGCGATTGGAAGACAACCTTTATCTTGGCATTAATAAAGAAAATGAAAATGGACCCTACAAGCTATATTCTGATGGTAAAGAAGTAGAATTTGGAGAATACTTGCTACCAAACGAACGAAAACATACTAATTCCACCATTTTATATAACCCAACAAAGAAACTCTTGATAACGGGTAGTACAGCTGTTAACTATTTTAGTTGCTATAAAAAAGGAAAAGACAACTTCAAGTTAATTTGGGAGAATAGAGAAGAATATGAATACAGCATAAACGATGGACGTGTAGTTTTTGACCGTTCAAGAAAAGGAGTGTATGACATGGCGCTCACCAAAGATTTTATTGTGGCAATACAAAGAGATTATGAGGATGACCCTACAGATGAATCCAAAGTAGGACGAGATATTGGCAAACTCCCTCAAACTCTGTTTGTGTATGATTATGATGGAAACTTACTTAAAACAATTAATTATAGTGTTCCTATTGGAAGAATTACAGGCGATATCAATACAAATACTATATATGCAATTTATGCAGAACCAGATTTTAAACTTGGAATGAGCTTGATTGAATAATAACACCAAAGCATTTAACGGAGAAGACAATCCGTTTGTTTGTTGTGAAATATAAATTGAAAATATAATAAAAAATCAAGCATGAAACAACTTCTAAAACTCTGCTTCCTCTTAACAATCACCTTCTCCTCATGCAGCGAGCAAAAAGAAGATGAAAAGTCGAACAAAATAGTGTTCGACCTATCCAAAGCCCAAAATTTGGACTTGGCCAGTGCATCGCTGCTAAATAAACAGATAGTGCAACTTGCCACATCCGATTCAGTCATCATTCCTGCTTATTCAAATTTGATAGCTAATGAGAACCAGTTCATACTATACTCTCAAATGACAAATCAGATTTTCAGGTTCGATTCAGATGGAAGCTTCATCAACTTCATTGGGAAAAAGGGCAACGGACCTGCTGAATTTGTAGAGA
The DNA here is from genome assembly GCA_964542545.1 of uncultured Dysgonomonadaceae bacterium. Lineage (GTDB taxonomy): Bacteria > Bacteroidota > Bacteroidia > Bacteroidales > Dysgonomonadaceae > UBA2632. The sequence continues at coordinate 1,477 of CAZIUT010000237.1, forward strand.
TGAATGACATCCTTATTGATAATAACACTATAGAGGTTTTAGACCGTGAGACTATAGTAAGGTATGGACTGAATGGGGAGTTTATTGAAAAAGTAAAGACGGAGATTCCAGCTTTCTCCTTTGCCATTGCCGACAATGGTTATTGGTTTTATGTAAGTGACAACCCAGCCTACTCGCAATTTAGATTGATAGAAACAGACAGGGAGTTTTCTAATCTTATTGAGCACCTACCAATCAGAAATCGAAGTATGCCACTTATTGAAGACAACTTTAGTAAAAACGGAACACTCACTTTTAGAGAATCACTCTCCCCCACTCTTTATACATTAGATAATGGTCTGATTAATTCGCTTTACATAGATTTTGGCTCACTTCAAGTATCAGAAGAGACCTTATCAGCAACCCCTGAAGAGGTTTTTGAGAGAATGGACAATTCCGATTATGCCGCTATTCGCAAATATATGGATAATAAAGAATATGCCTTCTTACATGTAATGATAACTAAGCCCAACAGCATCGAGCCTGAGATGTTTTATTGGATTATTGATAAAAAGAACCATAAAGAGAAACTGATACGGGTACAAGATTTCGCAGAAAACTCTTATCTGTTGTTCCCTCAAGTGATGACGGGCAACAACATCATCTATTTCCTTGGCTACGATGTTGCCAACAGTGATGAGTGGATAGATGAAGATAGCAATCCGAGTATTGTTGGGATTGGGGTGGAGGAATTGTTTGAATATAAAGATTGATGGACCAGTCATATATATATATGCTACTACTAAAATAGTTTTATTCCAAAAAGCAAAGTAATACTATGAGAAAAAGCAACTATTTATTGTTCTTTTTGCTTATTGCAACTTGTTGGAGTTGCCAAAATAGCTCTAACTCAGAGAAGTATCAGGGTAAACGTGATAATGTTATTAACGTGCATGATAAAGTTGAAGAAATTC
>CAZIUT010000238.1:0-2427 GCA_964542545.1 uncultured Dysgonomonadaceae bacterium
AGATGCATATTTTATGCGAACAGCATCGCTTTGATTCATAGCTTCGCGCCATATTGTTTGCTTCGCACCTCTTACTTCAATACGAGGTTTGTTTTCGGAGTCAACCATGCGCTGAATACCCCATGATGATAGGTATCTTTTTGTAGTGCCAGGGAAACCAATAGTCATAGCATAGTCTTTCTCTTTATAGCCCGCAAGCGATACTGGCACAACATATTTAGGGGTGTAGGGAACATTATCTTCGCTGTATGTTGCTGGACGATTGTTCTTATCGGCATATATTCTAAATACAGAGAAATCGCCCGTGTGGCGTGGCCACATCCAGTTGTCGGTGTCTCCACCAAACTTACCTACTGATGATGGAGGAGCAACTACTAAACGAACATCGCGAAACACATCATATACTACCATATAGTATTGATTGCCTGCATAGAAAGGAACAACACGCGCTTGTGTAAATTGATCGTTTTCATATTTCTCCATCAATAAATTCGATACGGAGTCGATGGCTTGCTGACGTTGCACTTCGCTCAACCCTGATGGTATTTGCGACATAATTTTGTTGGTCACATCTTCAGTAGAGTGTACAAAAGAGACAGTTAACCCATCGGCAGCTAACTCGCTATCCATATTAGTTGCAGCGTATCCATCTTTCAGAATATCGCGCTCTAATGAGCTTAGTTTTTGAATAGCTCCATATCCACAATGGTGATTAGTAAAGATTAATCCTTTTTCTGATACAACTACACCTGTACAGCCACCTCCAAAAATAACAACTCCATCTTTAAGCGATGGATTAACCTCGTCATACACCTTATTTATGGGGAAGGTAAAACCCATCTCTTGCATTTTTGCAATGCTTTGTTTGTTTAGTTCTTTTAATAGCCACATCCCTTCGTCAGCTCTGGCTGTGAAAGTTAAAAAGATGATAGCTATTGCTAATAGCGTTTTTCTCATAATTGAATTTACTTAAGTTGTCTATTTATATAATTAAGAAGTTATTTCTTGAAGTATTTGCCTATTACGGGCAACTCTTGCAAAGGTAATTCTTTTTTTATTGTTACAACTGCATAGATTATTACAATAATTGTATTGATAGCAATGCGAACTGTAACACTTGGAGCGTATCTAAAGTTTAAAAACATAACCACACCCAACACTGCAGCAAGCAATACAAAACGGCCTGCGGTTTTCAAATCGTACGGTATGGGATAGTGCTTTTGTCCTAAAAAATAGGAAAGAACCATCATGCTAAGGTTGGCAAAAAATGAAGCCCAAGCACATGCCATATATCCAAAGTGAGGAACAAACACAACAAGGATAGTGATGGTAATAACCAAACCAAACAAAGACATATAAGCGCCCCACTTAGTTTTGTCGGTTAGTTTATACCACAATGACAAATTGAAATAGAAACCAAAAAACATTTCTCCAAACATAACAATGGGAACCACTTTGAGCCCTTCGTGATAGTTACGAGGAAGCAAGTGTTTGATAATATCGAGATAGCCAATTGTTACCAAAAAGATGAATAATCCTAAAATCAGGAAATACTTAGAGGCATCGGCATAAGACTTCAAATTAGAATTGGAGCTCTCTTCCCTGTCTCTTGCAAATATAAATGGTTCGAATGCATAGCGAAAAGCTTGTGTGAACATAACCATGATAATAGCTATTTTAAAGCTTTGTCCGTAAATACCCAGTTGAGTTTCAGCTTCTACAGGATCGGGATAAAGCCGTGTGAATAGCATTTTATCAGCCGACTGATTCAGGACTCCCGCAATACCCAAAATAAGAAGTGGGTATGAATACCTCAACATCTTTTTGAGCAAAACCCCATCAAACTTATATTTGATGCGCATATGAGGCGTTAATAGAAGCAGTTGAACTGTAGACGCTATTAGGTTTGATAATATAATGTAGTCGAGACCATTGGCAATATCATACCACGAGAATAGGCTGGGAAAATAATTGGCCAACCATGGAGCAATTGCAAAGAAAAACAGATTTGAGAATATAGTTATTGCAACATTAAGCAACTTAAGAAAGGCAAACTTTAGAGGGCGCTTTGAGAATCGGAGAAAGGCAAACGGAATAGCACCCAACACATCAAGCGATAGCACCCCAACAAACATGAGCACATAGCGCGGCTGCATACTGGGTCCAAATGAAGAGGCTATTGGCTCTAAAAACAGAACGGCTGTTACTATAAACAGTAAAGTGGATGCGGCAATACTTATAAGGGCTGTAGAATAAACAGTGAGAGAATCTTTTTCTTTGTTTGCAAATCTGAAGAAGCCAGTTTCCATTCCATATGTCAACACTACTTGCAAAAGAGCAACCCATGCATATGAGTAGGTAACAACTCCCATCTCGGCAATAGTTTCTAAACCAAATGCCCAATAAAGACCAAGAAACCAACTAAGC
>CAZIUT010000239.1:0-2402 GCA_964542545.1 uncultured Dysgonomonadaceae bacterium
TCTTTCACATCAAATGAGCGCACTGTATAAGCAATAATGTATTCGGTGCGACGCAGTGGTGGGTAGAAATTATAGAGCAGCTTGTTATAGGTGTTTCCTCCTGATAGATTCATAAGCTGTTCATCGCGGGCATCAATATTACTTTCTGTATTGATAATGCTAAGTATCTCTGACTTATCGGCAATGCTTGATGCTTCAACGGCTTTTTGTAGACCATTCCAGTCTTCGCCAAAACTTTCTACAGTAAACATATCTTCCGATAGGTTGAACTGGGTTACTAAGTAGTGCGCAAATATTTTGGCGCGCTCTTCGGCCAATGTTTTATTGTGCGCCACCGAACCCTCTGGCGATGCATATCCTGCTATATTGAATTGTGTGATTTCTATGTCATCGTTGCTCATCACTTCGCGTATAATTCTATCTACTTCATTAAACTTAGGTTGATTGTCTTTGTAGTCGCGCAATAACCTTGATTCGTTTAGGATAAAACTAAACGCAGCTGAATGACGATCGGTGCGAACCTTCACTGACTCTACTTCTGGAACTATGTATGTGAGTTGATAAGTAGGCATATCTACTTTAGGAAAAAGGTTTTCTGCCAAAAGCAATCCTTCCATCTCTCTGGTGCAGTCGGCACATCCCATTATACTCTCTTTTACTACGAGTGATGAGTTGGTCATCCAACTACTGTATGGCACCGATGTTTTGTAGTTGACAGTTTGTTTAGATCCTTTTTTGCGTTTCACAATAATCAATGGCTCGGCGTCAAACGCTGGCTTATTGCCAAGCGCTATATTTCTATTCAATACTTTATCCCTTCGTCGTCCTGTTACAAACAGAGGTGCTAATTCTAGGCTATTGGTATTGTCTTTAGATTGTATAACAGGAGTTAGAATTAATATATCGTTCGATTTAATATTTAGATCGTCCAGTGCAACATCAATATAAATAGATACTTTGTCGCCTTCTTTCACTACTGATTGGTTGTTGAAAGCAACGTTAGTTATATAGCCCTGTTGGGCAAATGTGCTTGAAACAGCAAGTAGCAATGCTAGGATAATATAGGTTGTTTTTACTTTCATGGTGTATGTTTATTTTATAACGTAGATAAATGAGATAGCAGCTTTGGTTATGCCCCAATAGTTCTCTTTTCCTTCGTCAAGTTTCATTCCGCAATAATGTGGACCATCAAATTTGTCGTAGTCTATGTGTGCATATCCTGCTCCCAGATTCAGTTCTAGATTCCAACGTTTGCTTAGCACCCATTGGTATCCATAACTTAAACCTGCACCATATAAATAGCCCTCATATCTTTTGTTGTCAAACACATCAAGGCGACCAATGGGAATATCGAAATTGCCAACATTGAAGCCTCCTCCATGTGCATGCAAACCAACGAAATGGCCATTGAATGATTCACAAAACCAATAACGTAGCTCGGGTTGAACTAACCAATGTTTCATTTTCTTATTCTCACTAAAAGTCCATTTGTTAAGTCCACCTCCCACTTCTAATGTTACTTTCTTTCCTAAAGCAAACTCTACTGCTAAATTGGGCGTTGCCCCAACTGCCCAGTGGCCGAGATTGGTTTTTACTGCAACCTTTTGTGCGTGTACCTTTTGCACAGGTATCCAATAGGCAAGCAGTATTAATGCAATGATTATAATTTTCTTCATTATAATTGATAAATAATGTTTTGTTTGGCAACTATTGCTCTTTTCTTTCATGTTGCAGGGTAGTTTCTCAGAGAAATAAAAGGAGTGTTTTGATAAATTGTTGTAGCAGAAATAGTTTTTCTGTTTTGCTTTTATTGTGACTATACTTTACAATCTATCTTCATACTAATGTGTTTTATTTCAATGTTGTTTTTTTAAAATATAAGAATCATTTAATCCTGTTTTCTTAGAATGTTTTTTCTTATCCCCTTCACAACAACAAGACAGATTAAAAAAGAAAAAGGGATGGTTTTTAACTTTTATATTTAATAATAGTGTGCTAGAAAAAACAATTGCATCCTTTTTCAGCAGCCCTGCTCTCTCGCCTCATAGTTTTTAATGTTCTATACAGTAGCTTTTTAACAGCGTCGGGAGACATGTCTACCAGCACAGCAATTTCATTAAACTTCAGGTTATGGTGAAACCTACTTAAAATAATTTTTCTTTGTTTTGGCTTTAGCTTTTTCAGCAATCTTGCGACCTCTTCATTTAGCATTAGTTCGTTTTCCTCTTTTATGATTTTACCAATAGAGTCTACATCTTGGTCTATAATGAGGTTATCATAACCAGTACAATCCATTCTCTTCTGATCTTTGTAAATATCAAAGAGTCTGTTTTTTAAGCAATGTAATAGATACGCTTCAACGTTTTCTACTTGCTCCAATTTTTCTTTATCCGCATAAAGAG
>CAZIUT010000240.1:0-2397 GCA_964542545.1 uncultured Dysgonomonadaceae bacterium
TGAGTTTTAAAGTATATGATATGTGGGTATATAGAAACAGGTTACCATTAAAATGGTATAACAAATCTACACATTCATTGGCATTAAAAAAAATAGAAAAGCTGTAAATTAGTGCTTATGTTTAATTCATTTCATCATTAGTCTCTATTACACATGTTGTAATGAATATTACAGGCAAAAAAAGCCCCTGAAAACATTATCTTCAGAGGCTTTAGTGTTATGCGTTTTTTTTATTGCACTTATTTCACAAACCTTTCGCCCATTGGTAAAATGGTTTTACCAGCCAAATCGTTAATTATAATGCCTGCCATCATATACCATGCTGCAAAAGCACAAATAATAAGATCTATTGCCGCAAAAGCTTTTAAATGAGGAAAATAGAAGTGTTCAAGCACCAATAAAATAAAGCCAATAAGCAGTGTCCCAAAAGTAAAGCTCATTGCTTTATGCACTCTAAGTGAGGCAATAAACATGATGGCTGTGTAAAGCGTCCATCCAAATAGATAGAAACCTACATCTGAGGTGCTTGAAGAATAGATTCCATAATGGTTGAACAATTTAATAATACTCAACCCTATCCAAAAGGCTCCATAAGATACAAAAGCGCTGTATCCAAAATTATTACCCATCTTTTGTTCTTGAAAGCCAGCAATCATTTGAGCTAACCCTCCAAATATGAGACCTAAGCTAATTACAGGACCCCAACCAACCAGACCTAGATTGTGTAACTGAAGTAAGAATGTAGTCATTCCAAAACCTGCTAATCCAACAACTGCGGGATTCCCTTTTTTCATTTGTTTCAATTTTAATTGTATTAATATTTGAGATGCAAAAATACTCATTTAAATTATCAAAAACTTAAATGTACTGTGAGATAAGATGAATGTTCAATATAATGATTTATGATGTTATGTAAAGTGTTGTGGTTTAAATGAATAGCTATATAAATGAAGGATTGTGTTTAAACATTTTTTAAGATGAATTGGTGTTATAATGAATGGGGTGGTGAGGTTTAAAATATTATATGATATTGTTGCTTGAAAAGTTGAAATAGGAGAAGCAGTTGATTAGTTTAATAAAAGCGTGTTATGTGAACTTCTACTTTATATATTTGGATATTTACAGAGTCTGTTCTAATTGGCAAGCTAAAAGTATATTTATAAATATTGTGTCAGCGTAAATATATAAGCAATGTTTGTTCATTACTTTTAAATATAAATAGGTGTCTCCAACTAATCAATCTCAGTCCGCACCTACGGCGCTCGGATTGTGTGTTTAAATGTTTGCTACAGACAGTGCTGCACCTACGGTGCGCTAGATTCTAGTATATTTAAAAGATTCTCATCTTAATTTAAACGTTAATTATTTCTCGCATTCAACCAAACAATTTTATATTTATAGATTGCAGCACTTACAGGTGTTTTTTTAAATAAACTGGCATTTAGCTCCATCTGAGCGTCCTGTCTGTTGTACTTCGTTTAAAATATGCACAAGAGCTTCGTAGAAGCGACCTGTCATTTATGTATTCAAAAAGCTTAATCAGTACACCTAATAATATTGGTAATCCATGCTGGCTCCTCTATTAATGAGCGTGCTTGATGAGATTAATTATATGAAGCTAAAAACAAAAAACCTTTTCTATCACAAATCGATAAAGAGGGGTTTATTCTTCTGTTTACATGGCGTTGCATAAACTGCTCTACAATGTATTCAGATGCTTTATAAGAGCTATCTCTTTTCTAATGCCTCAATGCTCTCCTTTAGCGAAGCCATCTTGCTCTCAGCATCGGCCTGTTTCTTTCGTTCATTGTCCACAATTTCAGATTTTGCGTTTTGTACAAAACGTTCGTTGCTTAGTTTCTTCTCTACTGATTTCAAGAAGCCTTCTTGGTATTTCAATTCAGCTTTCAGCTTTTCCAATTCAGCTTCCACGTCAATATTGTCGGCAAGTGGAACAGCAAACTCTGTAGTAGCAACCATAAAAGAGGCTGCGCCTGCAGACTTTTCATTAACAGCGTCAATTGCAGATAAGTTAGCCATTTTGGTAATAGCTGCGTTGTATGCACTGTTGTGCTCGCCCAATATCTCTAAAGAAAGTTCATCTCTGTTTGGGATATTCTTCTCCAACCTGATGGTGCGAATGCTTGAAATAATATTTTTTGTATGCTCTATATCAGCCAAAAATAGCTTGTTGTATGTTTTGCTTTTTGGTAGTGCAGCCATCATAATGCTTTCGCCCTCTTTGCGTGGAGCAATTGCTTGCCACAACTCTTCTGTAATGAAAGGCATAAAAGGGTGGAGCAAACGCAAAAGCGCATCAAAACAAGAGAGTGTTGCCTGGTAAGTTGCTCTATCTATTGGTTGCTGATAAGCTGGTTTCACCAACTCTAAGTACCA
>CAZIUT010000241.1:0-2395 GCA_964542545.1 uncultured Dysgonomonadaceae bacterium
CGCCAGGAGCAACCGAAAAAAATGATTGTGGCAGAATATCTACCCATTCGGCACATGAATTATCCAACGTGCCTGCATCCGCCATAACATTGTTGCCAATGCTATCGTACTCCCAATCGCCAAAAGAGACAGAGAGTTCCAATGTGTTTGTTTTGCTAGGATTGCTTATCAACACCTGTTTAGTCTGGCTTTGGCCAGGTGAAACGGTGAAATAAGTGCGTGGAGGACTTACCGACAAACCTGTTTGAGCACTTGCATTTGATAATGAAAAAAGGAGCATTGCACTAAGTGCTATTAAGCTGAAAGATAATTTTCTACTCATAGTTGTATTTAGTTGTAATATGTTTGTATGCAAATTTAGACAAAATAAAGGAGGAAAGGATTAATGAGTGAGAAGTAAAGGGTAAGGAGTGAGGAGTGAACTGTGAACTGTGAGCAGTAAGAAGTAAGAAGTGATGAGTATCTAGGGCATAAATGATTGGAACATCTTTTTGTTATGCTCTCAATTGTCAATTTTCAATTAGTTTTTTAAATCGTTACCATAGTATACACTACATTCAAGCCATCATCAAAGTCATCGCCATCTTTGTAGTAATAGTTTTCGTCGCTAAAAATTTTATTAATTGACTTGTCTGCATGTGGTGGAAGTTCTCTCACAGCGCGCAATGCTTCAAAACCTTTGGATCTCACAAAATCAACACGTGTTGTATGACTACTTGTACTGAAAGTTGATAACTGAGTGGAAGGTAGAGGATTGGTTGTATTTTCATCGGAAAGTTCCATTATTTGCGCATCGGTGGGCACAACCTCCATGGTTTGAATGGGATGAAGACGGATTGTTAGTGTAACTTGTGCAGATTCTTGGGCATAAATAGATCCCTGAAATAAACACATTAAAGCAATTATATATGGCAGCATCCTCATAGCGTTACTTTTTATTTGTTAGTCAATCTATCACATCTGGTATATTACACTTTTTATTTTATTTATATTTACACTTTTAATCAACATTGGATTTTCACATTCCTTTGTTTGTTTTGATTCAATGCTTAAATATACAACATACTTTAGAATAGACACTAAAATAACCCTGCAATATTCACTTTGATTAAAGATTTAACTAATAAATGAAAAAATGAAACCAAACAATAAGGCTATATCTAACAACGAATCATGCAGTTAGGGTGAAAGCTTGGTTTTTTTGTGAAATAAAGAATAAATGGCAACAAGTAACAAAACTTGATGTTGGGAATAAGATTAATTAATTGAAAAGTGAGAATAAAGCTTGAGCGGTAAAAGGTGAGTGGAGTATGGAGTATCTGAGCCACAAATGTAGGCATCCCCTTGCGTCATGCCCACAATGTTATTCAAATGTCAAATGTCAATTAGTATTCAAAGCGTCTCCATGCTATAAACCACGTGCAAATCATCAACATCGGTTTCGTAATCATACTTTTCGGATTCGATAAATCCGCCTATTGATCTACTTCTTGAAGAAAGAACTGCACTTGATGCATACAACTGCTGAAAAGCACTGCCTTTGACATTATCAACTCTCAATGCAAATTGACTGGTGCTATAGGTAGATAATTTATGATCAGAAATGGATGTATTTAAAGAATTGATATCATCTTGACTTGACAATTCAAGAATTTGAGTCAAAACTGGCTGCACTTCGATAACTTGAATTGGATGTAATGTAATAGATAGCCTAACTTGAGCAGCAGATTGCGCATAGATAGAAATCTGAATTAGCCACATAGAAGCAATTAAGAAATAAATTATATTCATAACTCATATATATTTATTGACTAGCTAGGTCACTCGTTATACTATTTCATGCATGATAGCTTCATACAGTTTCATTTTGAAACGTAAATACCGAGAATTAGTTTCCTTTTTTAAGCAACTTAGCAATTGATTGTTTCGATTTACCAATAGGTGTGATTAATAACTCCAAATTAGAAGTTCGATAATATGCTTATTAGCTCACCGCTATCGCACAAACCATTTCTTGTGGGTTTACTGTCAGTTAACACACACGGTACAATTGTCGGGAGTATGGAAAAAAGTGAAGCTTTTGAATGTTATTATTCAACAGCTTGCTATAAACATGTGACCTCTTTTGAGGTCTGCGTTTGAAAATTACAATTGAGGAGGTTTTCGGTGTTCAATGACCCATGTCATACTGAGATATCTTGTGGCATAAGGGGATATCGTATAGGCTAGAGCACAAAAAAGCAATCACCTCTTTTTATGGTAATTGCCTTACATAGATAACAATATTAAACAAACAGCTATATCTTCAAGCAGTACTAATCTTTTGATATATCGTTGAAGTTAAAAATCTTAATCAACTCTGGTATTGATTGAATATTTAGCTTTTCGAATATTC
>CAZIUT010000242.1:0-2346 GCA_964542545.1 uncultured Dysgonomonadaceae bacterium
GTTCTATTATTTTGCTTTACTTACTCGCAAATAGTCTATTGCATTTTGCAAGTCTTCTGGAGTGTCTATCCCAATTGTTTCGTGCGTAGTAACTCCTACTTTTATCTTATATCCGTTCTCAATCCATCTTAGCTGTTCAAGCGACTCGGCTTGCTCAAGCACACCAGGCATCAGTTGGGTAATTTGCTTAAGAACATCGGTTCGATATCCATAAATGCCAATGTGTTTATAGAAAGTATGTTGACTGGGCCAACTCTCTTTCTCCACATCGCGCAAGAAAGGAATTATAGACCTGCTAAAGTAGATAGCCTCTTCTTTCTTTGAAACAACCACTTTGGGAGTAGAAGGGTTTTTAAGTGTTGCTAAGCTGGCATTTTTGTCAAATGGTTTTACTAATGTTGCTATCTCTACCGAATGTTCTGTAAAACATGATTTAAGCAAATCGATCTGCTCGGGGTTAATAAAAGGCTCATCGCCTTGAATATTAAGCACCACGTCGAACTGTTGACCTATTTTACTGTATGCCTCGTTGCATCTATCTGTTCCGCTTTGATGACTTGCAGAAGTCATTACGGCTTTGCCGCCAAAAGCTTCAACTGCTTGCATTATACGCTCATCGTCGGTGGCTACATACACATCCGATACAGATTTGCTTACCTGCTCGTACACGCGCTGAATCATTGGTTTGCCATCCATAGTGGCCAATGGCTTGCCTGGAAACCTGCTAGACTGATAACGAGCAGGGATTATTGCTATAAATTTCATCTTATATTTTTCTTGTGATTTCTGTTTGTAGTGTTGATAGTAGCTTGTATCTACTATTTCTTTACTTTAACTACATAGAGCTGGAAGCTTCCATACCTACGCACCACCACCTCATCGTCTTTATCAATAAATCCTCTTTCAGAAACTGCATCGTAGTACTCACCATCAACAATAACTTTTCCGGATGGGCGAAGTACCGTTGCAGCAACTCCTGTTTTGCCTACAAGCTCATCGGGCTCCATTGGCACTGAGTAATACCCCTCTTGATTGGCAAGCAAAGCAACTTTTTTAAATGCTCCTTTTTTGCCAATTCTACTTGATAGATATATAATGAATCCTACTCCAAAGCCAAGCCCGGCAATAACTGTTAATACAGCCTGATTGAACTGATAGACGGGTATGCCATCGAAGTTGAAGTTGACATTGCCAATAAGGGCTAAGAACAACCCGGTAACAACAAGAAATATGCCGCTAATGCCTGTGAAGCCAAAACCTGGAACAACAAATATTTCAAACACAATGAGTATCAGTCCTACAACAAAAATTAGCACCTCCCAACTCTGAGCATATCCTTGCAAATAAAGTGGTGTGAAATAGAGTATAGATGCTGTAATTGCTATTGCTGTGGGAAGGCCCAAACCAGGAGTCTTTATTTCGAAATAGATACCACCCACAATAATCATTATCAGAAAAGCTTGCACAATGCCGTTGGTGAGGAAGCCTTTTATTTCATCGTAAAATGTGGCGTTGTAAGTCTCTATTGTATATTCGGGTAGTTGTAGATATCTGTGTACTATTTCGTCAATATTTTCTGCTATACCATCGCAGTAATCAAGTTCTAACGCCTGATTGGCTGTGAGGGTAAGTACTTGGGTAGAATCAACAAGTCCAGGGATAACTACACGCTCATCCACCATAGCTTCTGCTATTTTAGGGTCGCGTTTCCATATCAAAACAGTATCGGTGCCTTGCACAAGCGTGTCTTTGCCTTGCGACTCTGCCGTAGCTCGCATTATGCCTCGCATATACGATTGATATTTATCGGGGGCTTGCTCTCCCTCGCCTGTAACCACTGTGGCTGCACCCATACTGGCACTAGAGCGCATAAAAATGCTATCGCATGCAATTGAGATGAGCGCTCCTGCAGAAGCTGCATTGTTATCGATAAAAGCAATTACTGGTATGGGCGAATTGAGTACTGCTGTTCGCATAGAGTCGGCCTCAAGCACTCCCCCACCATATGTGTTTATGTGTAGCAACACATAGTCGGCTTTCTTCTCTTTTGCTTGGTGCAATCCGTTTTGTAGGTACACCCAAGTGGTGCTACCAATATTTTTTTTGATGTTTATTTTATAAATCAACGGTTTGCTATTCTGTGCATATGTTAGCACAGAAAAGAGAAGAACAAACAAGGTTGAGAAAAGCTTAGTTTTTTTCATTATAATTGATTTATTCCGTCGTGTTAGAGAACTTTTTCTTCAACAGTTTATTATCAAAGAGTTGAATAGCAAACGCTTTATACTATCATTATTTATAACAAAGATAACTGATTTTTAAATGAAAATGGTTATTACTATGGAA
>CAZIUT010000243.1:0-2330 GCA_964542545.1 uncultured Dysgonomonadaceae bacterium
CAGCTATAAACACTCCTTCGCCTTTATAGTTAATTGTTCCCCAAGCATCGCCAATCATTAACTCATCGCCTGGTTTCAATGTCAACAGCTCATTGGTAACCCCCTCATGAAGTGGGTATGTTTTGATTGTAAACTCAAGATGGGCCTCATCTGGAAGGTTGGTAAATGTAAAAGGTCTTTTCTTTTTCTCCCAACCTTCTTTGTTTATTGCAACACGAGTTGCTTGTCCTGGCGTGAAATTATAGTTTGCAGGCTTTTCGGTCTTAAATCTTAACACATCGTGTGTTACATGATCTACCAATTCAATTTTAATAATGTGTTGTGCCATTTTATTTATTTTAAAGAGGTTAGTAGAAAGATCTTTTTTGCAGCTTATAAGAGTTGTGCTTCCAAAAAAATAGATTCTGGAAACAAGATGTTATTTTCTAAGTGAATATGCAAATGTAAATCATCTTGAAATTCTTTAAGCATAGCAAAAGATACTCTGTATGTATTACAAGCATCTTCAGGAGGAGTATAATTATTACTCAACCGTTCTATATGTCTAAAACGATCTCCCTCAGCAGAATGTTCGCTTTCCATTTCATTTATTGGATTTTTGATGCTTCCAAAGGTAGGTTTTTGCAACACTTCACCTCTTCGTTTAGCATTTTCCATTTTACGAATGAAGGGAAATAATATGAGTTCTTCTTTCTTCATGTGTTGCGTCAGATTGCCAACAGTTTGATTAATGAGCTCCTTAATTTCGAAAAGCTCTTTGTGGTTCTCACCATGAACTTCACATATTTTGTCAAAATACGCAATAAGTTCGGGCGATTTATCCTCTACGTATCTGTGGTGAATTTTCTCTATATAATCTGCCAACAGGTCTAATGGCCAAGACTTAAAGTCGATTCCTGCAGAATTGTTGGTATTGCCAATTGCATTTAAATCATTCAACACACTGTCAACTTCAATATCTTTTGCAGTGCATGCATCGTCTATTGTTCTGTTACCTTGACAGCAAAAATCTATTCCATACTTTTTAAATACCGATGCAGTGCGGTAGTCTTGTGCTACCAACTTTCCTATATTTTGATTGCTTTGTACTTTCATTTTTGTTTGTGTTTTTAATACTTCAAGTCATCTTGCAGTAGATTTATATTCAGAATGTTTACTTTAATGCGAATAGTGATTACTCCCTATTCGCTATTTCTTGTTTTATCAATTTTATCAGATGGTCCACTTTAAAACCTCCCACTTTGCTTATCATATCAAGCGAAGCAATATTCTTCATTGTTTTAAAGACAACAGGATTTGAAAGTCTTTTGTAATCTGAAGAAACTGTTCCTAAAAATTCTTTTATAAAAGGATATTCAGCTACTATTATACCTATTAATGTTTTAGGTTCAATTTCTATTTGAGTCTCTACTTTGTTTGAAACTTCTTTTAAATTCATTTTATCTGATATATTATTTAATTCTGGTCTTATGTTTAAACTTATACCTGTTATTGTTTTTAATTGCTCGAGAACAACTAACGCTTTAATAAAGATAAACCCTTTTCAATATCATCAGATAAGTCAACCAATAAAGTATTCTCAAGCATTGTTTTCAAATCATCTCTAATTGTTTTGTATTGATGATGAATTACACAAGGTTTGCTTTCATTGCATTGATGAAAACCTAAGCCACATCCTTCATAAATAGAATCGCCATCAATAGCTGAAACAATCATACTTAAATTTATCAACTCAATTTTATCTTTTTGTATAGAGAAGCCACCAGTAGGTCCTTTTTCTGATTGTATGATATTATTCCGAGAAAGTTGTTGCAGTATTTTTGATGTATATGCTTCGGGCGAATCTATTGCCTTTGCTACATCTTTCATACTCACCTTTTGATTCTTCAATGAAGAATCAATTATATAAACAGAGGCTTTAATGCCATACTCACAAGCTTTTGAAAACATATTACTCCTTTTTTAGACTTCAAATATAATAAAACATCTTGAGTAGTGGATATAACTGTCCACTATTAGTTGTTAAAGATATAATAAGAGTAAATTATCACAAATAAAATAGATTCTATGAATTAAATCACAGAAGCTATTTTTAATATGATATCTCATCTTCATAAGAATTAACGCCAATTTATTTTTTTGAGCAACTACATAACAGCATTCAAAAACTGAACCATTGGCTGTACCTCTTTGTATGCTTTAAGCACAGCTGAGACTGCATCAGCCGAAGTTAACTCATCATTGCTTAAGCTACGAATAGTATGATATCCCTTCATGCGTAGATATTCAATTGCTTCGCTTTCTATGTCAAACCCTCTAGGAACAGTTTT
>CAZIUT010000244.1:0-2318 GCA_964542545.1 uncultured Dysgonomonadaceae bacterium
CAGAGCTTCTCTTAGAGGTGTAGTTGATATAAAGTTTTTCTTGTTTAGGTTAGCTGAAATTTACGGCTAAACACATACTTTTGCATGTGATACCCTACTATGATCTATAAATAAAAAAACACCTATCAAATTAATGATAAGTGTTTTTGTTATAAATGTGATCCGCCTAGGATTCGAACCTAGGGCCTACGCCTTAGAAGGGCGTTGCTCTATCCAGCTGAGCTAGCGGACCATGTTTCATTTCAGTTTGCAAAAATAGTATAATTATCAATATAAAAAAAATAAAACACCTACTATTCAAATAAACTGCCATAAAACTACCATATCTGTCTATAAAAAGAGCGAATAATAATTTTACTTAGCTCTTATTGATCAAATACTTTAAATTACTCCTTGCGCCATAATTGCTTTTGCTACCTTCATAAAACCAGCAATATTTGCACCTTTCACATAATTGATATAACCATCATTTTCAGTGCCATACTTAACGCAGCTCTCATGTATATTTGACATTATCGATTTCAGGGTTTCATCAACTTTTTCAGATGGCCAGCTAAAACGCTCTGAGTTTTGAGTCATCTCTAATCCAGAAACAGATACTCCACCAGCATTAGCCGCTTTTCCTGGAGCATACAACAGTTTATTTGATTGAAACAAATCAACAGCTTCAGGCATGCAAGGCATATTTGCACCTTCTGAAACTGCTATAACGCCATTGGCAATAAGATGCTCAGCATCTGCTTTATTTATTTCGTTTTGTGTAGCAGAAGGTAGTGCAATATCTCCCTTCTCACTCCATGGGCGACCTCCTGCAACAAATTTACAGCCATACTCCTCGGCATATTCCCTTATACGTCCGCGATACAAATTCTTTAGCTCTTTCACATAAGCTAGTTTTTCTAAAGTAATCCCCTCTGGATCATAAATATATCCATCAGAGTCGGAAAGAGAAACGGGTATAGCTCCAAACTCTATCAATTTTTCGCATGTGTACTGTGCTACATTTCCTGAGCCCGAGACAATACATTTCTTCCCTTTTAAATCTATATTTTGAGTTTTAAGCATCTCACGTAAAAAGTAAACGTTGCCATAACCGGTAGCTTCAGGACGAATACGCGATCCGCCAAACTCGAAACCTTTACCAGTGAATGCCCCAGTAAACTCTTCTGCTAGTTTTTTATATTTCCCAAACATGTAGCCAACCTCCCTGCCTCCTACTCCAATATCTCCGGCAGGTATATCTTTGTTTGGCCCAATATTGCGCCACATACCTTCTACAAATGCTTGGCAAAAGCGCATAATCTCTCCATCAGATTTGCCGCGAGGCGAAAAGTCAGAACCTCCCTTTCCTCCTCCCATTGGTAGGGTAGTAAGTGCATTTTTAAACGTTTGTTCGAAAGCTAAAAACTTGAGAATAGAAGGAGATACTGATGCATGAAATCTAATACCGCCCTTGTAAGGGCCTATTGCATTGTTGTGCTGTACCCTATAACCCATATTTGTATGCACTTGACCTTTGTCGTCAACCCAAGTAATACGAAATGAAATTATTTTATCGGGTATAACTAAGCGTTCTACTAAATTGGCTTTTTCAAATTCTGGGTGTTCATTATAAATCTCTTCTATAGATTCTAAAACCTCTTCAACTGCTTGGTAATATTCAGGTTCATTGGGAAAACGCGCCTTAATTTGGCTAATAATTTGAGATGTTTTCATATAAAAATGTAAAAATGAGTTATGCAATAAATAGCTATCATAATTATAACAGATTAGCAACTGCAAATTTACTTTTAAAAACAACAAATACAACACAATTTGATTATAAATAATGAAGTATTTAAACAATATGCTACTTTTTAAAGCTTTTATATATAGGAATGAAAACAATTATACCCGACATGATAATAGATATAATAGTTGTAAAAGTTATTTCTGAAGAGTTTGTTAAGATAAAAGCTACAATGAATATCCAGAGCAAAGCAATGAATCCCATTTGTATTGGAGTGAGTTTTTTTCGTGCCATAAAGTATTTTATTTTTTAGTTGAATGCAAATATACAAAAAAGAGAGTTGACAAAATTAATATTTAAATTTATGACAGCAATATGGTGGTTGAATATTAAAAGACTACTTAGTGCCTCGTGTGTTCATTATCACAGCATTTCAAATATATTTAATTTGATTTAGTCAGTGACGAAGGGTTTTCAAACATATTGGAAAGAGTTTAGTCAATGACGAAAAGGTTTCAAACATATTGGAAAAGCTTTAGTCAATGACGAAAAGGTTTCAAACATGTTGGAAAAAGTTTAGTCAGTGACG
>CAZIUT010000245.1:0-2317 GCA_964542545.1 uncultured Dysgonomonadaceae bacterium
CTACACTTATTTCAGGAATAATAGCCGCTTCAGCTCCAGCAGCAATTGCGCTGTTGAGTGCCAATGCACCACAGTTGCGTCCCATTGCTTCAATAAAAAATAATCTTTCATGAGAACTTGCAGTGTCACGAATTTTATCTACCGCTTCAACAATAGTGTTTAGTGCTGTATTGTATCCAATCGTTACATCAGTACCATTTAGGTCATTATCAATAGTTGCAGGAATTCCAACAACAGATATATCTTTGTGTTCTTGAGCAAAAATTGATGCTCCAGTAAGTGTTCCGTCACCCCCAATAACTACAAGTGCATCTATGTTGTGTTTGACTAGATTATCGTAGGCTTTTTTTCGCCCCTTAGGGTCGATAAATTCCTCGCAACGCGCCGATTTAAGGATTGTTCCGCCGCGTTGTATTATATTGCTTACACTATTTGTTTTGAATGGAAGAATTTCCCCAGTAACTAGTCCTTTAAATCCTCTATAAATGCCTTTTACTTCAATGTTGTTGTAAATGGCTGTGCGTGTAACGGCTCTTATAGCTGCATTCATACCCGGAGCATCACCCCCAGAAGTGAGGATACCTATACATTTGACAGAATGATACATATATGATTTTATGTTTGTAGTTTTAATATAAAAATTTGAACTGCAAAGATAAAAAAATAAACTGACAATGATTGATAACAATTTTTAAAATGTAGTTGAGTTGTCTAAGTATAAGTTAGGTTTTGAAGATTTTATGATTTTCTCTACCTCTTCCATTTGCCATTTAGGGGTAGATGTTGCTCCGCAGATTCCTACACTCATGTTCTCTTTTACTAAAGTGGTATCAACTTCTTTTGGGTTAGCTATAAAATGCGAGTTAGGGTTGTTTTTCTTGCATTCTGCGAAAAGGACTTTCCCATTTGAACTTTTCTTGCCTGCAACAAAAAATATGATGTCGTGTTTTTGTGCAAACTCCTTTAAATTGGGTACACGGTTTGATACTTGCCTACAAATAGTGTCGAAAGAGCTAAAGTTTGCACCGTCTTTCATTTTGCTTTTTATTGCATCGGATATTTCTCTAAATCCTTCTAGGGGCTTGGTTGTTTGAGAGAATAGATGTATGTCTTTTGAAAAGTCGAGTTTTTCTAAATCGTCTTTATTCTCTATTACAATGGCTCGCTCATTAGTTTGTCCTACTAAACCTACTACTTCGGCATGACCATTTTTACCGTATATTGCGGTTTGGGCACCATGACTAGATTTATTGTCTTTTTGTTTTATTTTCTTTTGTAGGGTAAGTACTACAGGACAAGATGCGTCTATAAGCTCAATGTTGTTTTGTTTTGCTATTTGGTATGTGCTAGGTGGCTCACCGTGTGCGCGCAATAGAACACGTGCATTTTTCAATTGTTTAAATTGCTCAAGGTCTATTGTTATTAGTCCAAGTTTCGTAAGTCGTTTTACCTCAAGGGCATTGTGCACTATATCGCCAAGGCAATAGAGTGTATATCCTTTTTTTAGTTCTTCTTCTGCTTTTGCAATTGCTCTTGTTACACCAAAGCAATAACCCGATTTTTTATCTATCTCTATTTTAGGCATTCAATTCTTTTATCGTTTTGTGATACATATCGATGGCCCATTGCAACTGCTGCTCGATGTTGATGGTTGAATTGTCCAGTTCTATGGCATCGTCTGCCTTGCGCAGCGGACTCTCGGTTCTGTTTTTGTCGTGGTGGTCGCGATATTTTATATTCTCAAGCACTTCTTCATAAGTGGTGTCGTTGTTTCCTCGTCCATGCAACTCATCCACCCTGCGTTTGGCTCTTAGTTCGGGTGATGCGGTTACAAATATTTTCAACTCAGCATTGGGGAATACAACTGTGCCGATATCTCGGCCGTCCATTACAACTCCTTTTTTTAGGCTCATGGCCTGTTGTTGCTTCACCATCTCTTTGCGTACAAAACCTATAGCACTTACGGGGCTCACCAAAGAAGATACCTCCATACCACGAATTTCTGCCTCCACGTTCTCGCCGTTGAGGTAGGTGTCGGGTTTACTAGTTTTCGGATTAAGCTTAAACTCTATGTGTATGTTGGGTAGTTGCTCTTGCAGTTTTTCTTCGTCTATTGTGTTGTCATCATTTATCAGATGGTTTTGAAGGCAGTAGAGTGTTACTGCTCTATACATTGCACCACTGTCGATATATAAATAGCCAATGTGTTTGGCTAAGTCTTTAGCCATTGTGCTCTTTCCGCTTGATGATACACCATCTATTGCGATGTTTATTTTACCCATGTTTAATATCTATTTATATACCGATTTAATAACAA
>CAZIUT010000246.1:0-2316 GCA_964542545.1 uncultured Dysgonomonadaceae bacterium
CTAATTTAAGAATGAAGATTGGCGTCAAACTCAATATTGAAATGCTATATTTAGCAGATGAAATGATGAAAAAGAAAAACGCTGAATTCACAATTACATTTGGCAAGCCCATTACATGGCAATCACTCGACAATAGCAAACCCCCCATACAGTGGGCACAAGAGATTAAAGAGTCTGTTTACACTTTAAAGTAAATATGAAAGGAGAAATATGAAAAAAATTATCGACCCAATTGATAAAAACCTTATAAAGAGCGAACTCACAAAGGACAAGTTGATGCGATCAACAAATAAAGCAAACAACGAGCTTTATATATTTACACACCACGATTCACCAAACCTTATGCTTGAAGTAGGTAGATTACGCGAAATAGCTTTCCGATACTATGGTGGGGGAACAGGTAAGAAAGCAGATATCGATAAGTACGATACCATGAACACCCCTTATCGCCAATTAATAGCATGGGATCCAGAAGATGAAGAAATACTGGGTGGCTATCGATTTATTTGTGGATCTAATGTTGAGTTTGATGATAAGGGTAAACCTATGCTAGCTACAGCTCATCTATTGAACTTCTCCAAGAAATTTATCGACGACTACCTTCCATATACAGTAGAGTTAGGTCGCTCTTTTGTATCATTAGAATATCAATCAACACTTAGAAGCCGAAAAGGAATTTTTGCACTCGACAACCTCTGGGATGGTCTTGGAGCACTATCAGTGATTGACCCTACAATAAAATATTTTTTTGGTAAAGTAACCATGTATGGCACCTATAACAAAGATGCTCGCAATATGATTCTCTACTTTATGCAAAAGCACTTTCCTGACAACGACAAACTTGTAACTCCCATTGTACCACTAGAAACTAACACCGACATAGAAAAGATGCAAAATCTATTCAATGGCAAAACATTTAAAGAAGACTACAAGATTCTTAATCGTGAAGTTAGAGCTCTAAATCTCAGCATTCCGCCATTAATAAATGCATATATGAGCCTATCTCCTACTATGCGCACATTTGGAACATCAATAAACGATGAGTTTGGCGATGTAGAAGAGACAGGTATCTTAATTGAGGAAGATCAAATTTTAGAAGAAAAAAGAATACGCCATATCGAATCTTATATGAAAAGCCTTCCCACTAAAAGATTTATGGAGAACTTAGAAAATCTAATCAAAGGAAATAGAAGCAAACGTAGATAGGAAACTTAAAACTAACACCATCTAATTTTAACAATTGATTGCACCACTTTGCAATCGATTGCATCTTATTATCTTGTATATTATTATTTAATACAACTACACATCGCTTATCATTGTTATATTTGCAATAACATTTTCTGGCACTTTGCAGAAAAGCAAACAATTACCGCTTGCAAACTGCAGATAAAAGAAGGAGAATTGATTGTATGAGACCTTTGCAAGAATCGATTGTTTTTATAAATTCAGTTTCCTACAATTTTTTCTTTTGAAATTTGTTTTGAACTTTTATTTTTCCATTTTTGGCTGTTTTATTTGTCAGTTTTTGGGATGGAAGGTGATAAACTCCTCCTTTTCTTGCTATTTGCTAGCTAATTGACGCATCAATCCCGGAGTTTGTTTTAAATTGCAACAAATCGCTTCTAATATATGCTAGGTAAGCATCTTTTCAATCCCTCTATATCTGGCAATTCCAGTTCCAAACCTACGCTTCATTCCACCAAAAGTACGTTCGACCACATAACGAGTTTTACTTACTAACTTATTGAAGACCTTTTGCCATTACGTTAAAGGACGATTTCGATAAGCTTTATGCTGAATCCTATTTTTAATCTTCTGATCATTTAATAGCTTGTCATTGTCAGAAACTTTATATCCTTTGTCAGTCCCCACACCCTTTTTTTTACGTCACTTTGAAATCTTTTTAAGTAATGGTACGAGGCCTTTACTGTCGTGTCTGTTAGCTGTAGTAGTATGAACTCCTAGAATTACACCATTTTAATCAACACCATCATGACGCTTATAGCCAAAAATAGTCTTACCTCTTTTTTTCACCCAGCGAGCTTCGGTATCTGTTCCTTTACTAACTGTTTTCTTTAATTCTGAGGTTTGTTTATCTTGCTCTTCTTCTGATACCTCATATTTTGTACTACCCTTAGGCTTTAGAGGTGTAGCAGTTAAGCTAGCATCTACCTTTATACCTGTTTTCACTATCAGTTTATGATTCTACAATTGCTTATTTACTGAAGAAAGCACTTTATGCATTGCTTTCGTTTTAGTTATTAACCCGATGAGTTGTTACCGTTATTTTTATGAGGCAGCATATCTGATCTC
>CAZIUT010000247.1:0-2289 GCA_964542545.1 uncultured Dysgonomonadaceae bacterium
CAAGGATTTTCAGTCCTTTGCTCTACCGACTGAGCTATGGCACCAGCGCCTGTTTGAATTAACGAGTGCAAAGATAGCTTGTTTTTTTCAATTACAAAATAAAAAGAGTATAAAATTCAATTTATTTTAAAATTTATTCTTCGGAAGGATTCCAACCCTGTGCCTGCAGCATCATTTCTTGCCCGTCACGTGTAACAAACATGCTCTCTTCACTTGCATCGGTTATATGCCCAATAACATGAATACCAGGCACTACCTTCACCTGCTCAAACACCGATAAGGGCACTGTAAACAGCAATTCGTAATCATCTCCACCATTAAGAGCTACAGTGGAAACATTCAGGTTAAAAGACTCGGCCATCATTGCAGTTTGATAGTCAATTGGCAGTCGCTCTTCAAACACACGACAGCCAACATTGCTCTGCGAGCATATATGTAATAAATCTGACGAAAGACCATCGGATATATCAATCATAGAAGTTGGCAAAATATCTAGCTTGCTCAACTCTTCCATTACATCTTTTCGTGCTTCGGGTTTTAGTTGACGTTCCAATATATATTCTTTTCCTGCAAAATCTGGAGTGAAGTTTTCTTGACCTGCAAATATAGCTTTCTCACGTTCTAATAGTTGCAATCCCATGTAAGCAGCTCCTAAGTCGCCAGACACACATATTAGATCTGTATTCTTTGCTCCACTACGATATACGATAGCATCGTCATTAGCTATTCCAATACAAGTAACGCTAACAGTAAACCCAGTTAACGACGACGAAATGTCGCCCCCAACAATATCAACATTGTAAATTTGGCAAGCCAGTTTCACACCATCGTAAAAATCCTCTATATCTTCAACCGAGAAGCGTTTTGAAATTCCCAATGAGACAGTTATCTGCTGAGGCTTTCCATTCATAGCATAAATGTCGGAAAAATTTATTACCGCGGCTTTATATCCTAAATGCTTGAGGGGAAAATAAACTAAGTCGAAATGAATGCCTTCTAATAATAAATCAGTAGCAACTAATGTTCGTTTATCACTATTATCTATTATAGCAGCATCATCTCCTACACCTTTCACGGAGGTTAGCTGGGTTAGCTTTATATCTTTTGTAAGTCTATCAATAAGGCCAAATTCGCCCAGCGTAGCTATCTCTGTTCTCATATTATTATATTCGTTTTGTTTATTATCAATCAAAAAAAAAGGACCAAATGATACTTCACCTTAACATACACTTTGTAAAATATCAATTTAATGAGCTGTAAGCCACTTTTTATACTATATGTGGCTCGTTAGTTCCCTTATTAAACTAGGGAATAAGTCTATTAAAGATATTTCTACTCCATAAAATCTTCTCTGATAGGGCTAAATGTATCAATTAACACACCAGCTTTTATACATTCTGCACCATGCACAGCATTAGGAGGTATATAAAAAACATCTCCACCTCTCAATGTTTTTGTTTTGCCTTCAATAGTTATATCAAACTCACCACTAGACACATAAGTAGTTTGCGAATGATAATGAGAATGCTTTTGCCCAACACCGCCCTCATCGAAGCTTACCTTTACCAACATAATATTATCATCGTAAGCCATAATTTTTCTTTTTACACCTTCTCCAACAACTTCCCAAGGTATTTCATTGTCTAACAAAAACTCTCTACTCGGATTAAATTTCATCATGATTTTAAACTTTTAATATAAACTTAAACATCTCTACAATTATCTATATTCATTTCCATAAGAATGAAGGTTTCACAAATACTAATTCGGTAAACCCTATATTTTGTCAATATCTCTGTCTATTAACAGAGCCGAACTCAGCTAATGCACACATATTCATAATGTATTAGTTGGCTTATACTTACTTCTATAGGAACAATAAAATAAAAAACGAGCAAAGAAGGATGTCTGTTACATAAAGGTCCCTCTTTACTCGCTATATATCGCTATTAATCAATTATACTCTCTGAAGAATTTCGCGCATAATGAGAGCCATTTTTGGCTGTGCTATTTTTGCAGCTTCTTGCACTTCTTCGTGTGTTATCTCCACAATCTTACCTAACACTCCTAAGTCAGTAATAATTGAAAATGCTAAAACCTTCATTTTTGCATGGTTGGCCACAATTACTTCGGGTACTGTCGACATACCTACAGCATCTCCACCAATTATGCGAAGATAGTTGTACTCAGCTGGAGTTTCAAAAGTAGGACCTGTGAGACCGATATAAACACCGTGTTGGAGTTTAATATTGTTTTCGTTAGCAATTTCCATAGCTAAATCACGCAACT
>CAZIUT010000248.1:0-2285 GCA_964542545.1 uncultured Dysgonomonadaceae bacterium
AGAGCGCATGATTCATAATCATGAGGTCCCGGGATCATGCCCCGGTCTCGCTACATAAAGTTGATTGAGCAGTTACAATTAGTTTTGTTGCTGCTTTTTTTATTTAGCTGCGTTGCTTAGAGCGTCCCGACATGAAGTCGGGAAGGTCTCGGGATCATGCACCGGTCTCGTTACTACTTGAAACAAATTACAATATAATAAGAGGATTTTATGCATTTGCTTGAGCTCCTTTTTTTGTTTATTATTGCTATTCTAATTGAAACCAAACAACCCCAGAAAAAATTGTTGTACCCAACCACAAAGTGGTCAAATATGAATAGCCATGGGTGTAACCTTGTGGTATATAGAAGTGTAAACTAGAAACCCTAAAAGGGTTCAATCTTTTAAAACGAGTATTTCTCATTAATCAACACCATTTTCTTTGAGCAATGCTATATATTTATCTTTGAAGCTAATGGTTTTATGATGCTCAACCTGATTTTTACATACTCAATCAATTCACTTTTTGCCGAGCTTGTGTATGTAAATGCTCCGAAACCATCTTAGCAATCATTAAATCTTGGGAATAGACATTTATAATTGAATCCCTTTAGGATTATTTCTTACTATCTCTCACACACCCCGCATTTCATGCGGAGTTATTCATGTTTGACCCTTTCAGGATTGCCATTGGATTATAAGGATATACAAGATTTTGTACCGCCTTGTTCGGCCCAATTTAATCTGTGGTACTCCATAAAAATTCGTAGCTTTGTGTTTCTGAAAAAAAGAAATAATATGAATATTGAAGTTGAAAGTACAGAGCATTTTATTGTAATTACCAATCAACACAACCTTATAAAAAGTGTTGCTTTTCAAGCTGTAGATTTATCGGAGTACGAAGATGTTATATTTGAAAAGGATTTTAAGGACTGCTTGTTCTTGGGTTGCGAAATGTCGACAAAAGCACAGAATAAGTTGATAAAGACAGGCAATCTGTTTTTCCCCACAATGAATCTACCTTTTAAAGTATATAGAAACAAGTTATACAGCCACACCCAACTGTATAATAACTTTTCTTACACCAATCCTTCGACTTATGAAAATACAGATGATTGTCTTATTTACAAGTATTATGAATCGAAAGGGAAAGCTGAACCAGCCAGTATAAAAGATTCTTTGGCCCAACGCTTACATGACCATTCCATTACCGATTCGCTATACGATTATCTCTCAAAGTGGGATAGCCACAAAGTGGTTGCTATAATGGGTGGACATAGTTTGCGGCGCGATTCTTTTGACTATAGAAGCATTGTTTTCATTGCTAAAGCATTGGCGGAGAAAGGACACTTGATGGTTTCAGGAGGTGGTCCAGGAGGTATGGAGGCTACTCACTTGGGCACATGGATGGCACACAGAAATGAAAAGGAGATAGACAATGCTATTTCAATACTATCAAAAGCTCCATTATATAGCCATGAGTTTTGGTTGAGTGCTGCTTTTGAAGTAATGGAGGCTTATCCATTGCAAACAAAGGTGGAGAGTGTGGGCATCCCCACTTGGTTTTATGGCCATGAACCACCAACTCCCTTTGCTACACATATTGCAAAGTACTTTGCCAATAGTGTAAGAGAAGAGGGATTGCTGGCAATAGCTAAGGGAGGTATTATATTTGCTCCTGGAAGCGCAGGAACTATACAAGAGGTTTTTCAAGAAGCTGCACAGAATCATTATGCCACATTTGGAAACATCAGTCCAATGGTTTTTCTCAATCGTAAGTATTGGAAAGAAGACAAACCTGTATATCCGTTGCTCAAAAAATTGGCAGAAGGACATCAATATGGAAATCTATTAGCAATATCTGATGAGGTGTCTGAGGTGATTGATGCAATTTGTGATTTCACAAAACTCTAAAGTAGTAGAATAAAAAAGCATTCTGTTAAAATTAATAGAATGCTTTTTATTATTTTGAGATAAATACCGTTCTATTACTATCTATCTCTCATCAAGAATCTATCGTATAGGTATAGAGCAAGTACAGAAATCAATCCAATGCCTAATACTACATACCACATATTACTTGGGTTGTAGGCATCCCAAAGAAAGTTTGTGAGTTCTCTAGAGTTCATTCCCATCTCGGTTGCTGCAGTATTAAAGTAATCGTTTTGCGATAAGTTTTCAGAAACTTCTAAACCTCTTTTAACTACTTCTTGCTTTACAAAGTTGTTTTTATCCGAAAGACTTTGGTAAACATCTCCAGAAATAAATCCTGCAAAAAGATTTCCTAAAAACACGGGAAGAAATGA
>CAZIUT010000249.1:0-2278 GCA_964542545.1 uncultured Dysgonomonadaceae bacterium
TTCCCATGCATTTGTCTTGCTTTTTCTCCCAAAGCAATCATTTTATCTGTTTTTCTATCGAGCGCAACTATGGATGGCTCGTCTATCAAAATCTTACCTGTATTACTAATGATGACGGTATTGGCTGTTCCAAGATCCATCGCCAGTTCTTGCGTGAATGAAAATAGTCCCATTTTTGTTTATTGTTTCAGTATATTGATTTTTAATGTTTAAAGTGGCGGATGCCAGTAGTTACCATTGCCACACCATTCTGGTTGCAATAGTCTATTGACTCACTATCTTTTATAGACCCGCCTGGTTGTATAATAGCAGTTATGCCTACTTTATGAGCAATCTCCACACTATCGGGAAAAGGAAAAAACGCATCTGATGCCATTACGGCCCCACTGAGCGAAAGACCCATTTGTTTAGCTTTGTGTATTGATTGGGTCAATGCATCCACTCTTGATGTTTGCCCTGTGCCAATACCTATTAGTTGTTTGTTCTTTACCAATGCAATAGCATTCGATTTTAAATGCTTTACCATTTTGTTGGCAAATAGCAGATCTTCAGTTTCATTGGCCGAGGGTGCAGTATTTGTTACTACTGTTAGGTCTTTAGCAACTTGAATGCTGGTGTTTTTTTGCTCTGCAAGCACACCATTTAGCAATGAGCGATACTTGTAGCTTTGACCCCCTTCTTTCTGTTTTTGCTCTAGTATGATTCTGTTTTTCTTTTGCTTCAATATTTCTAATGCTTCAAAGTCATAGGAAGGAGCAATTATTATCTCGAAAAACAGTTTGTTTATCTCTTCAGCAACTTCTTTATCAACTTCTTTGTTGGTAATGATTACACCACCAAATGCTGATATTGGGTCGCCCGCTAAAGCATCTTTCCAAGCTTGCAGCAGACTGTTACGTGATGCCATGCCACAGGCGTTGTTGTGTTTAATTATAGCGAGGGAAGTTTCATCGAAGTCTGCCATTAGTTCTACTGCGGCCTCAATGTCCAACAAGTTGTTGTATGATATCTCCTTACCATTAAGCTGAGCAAACATATCATCGAAGTTGCCGTAGAAGTATCCTTTTTGATGTGGATTTTCGCCATATCTCAATTTCTTACCGTCTTTGGCTACCACTCTGAAAGAGCTTAAATCATCGCTATCGGTGAAGTAAGAAAATATAGCACTATCATAAGCAGATGAAATACCAAATGCTTCTTTGGCAAACCATTTGCGGTCGGTTAGTTCAGAAGTGCCTTTTTTCTCTTGTAATAGATTGAGCAGAGGTTCATATTGGTTCTTTGAAGCTACTATCAACACATCATTATGGTTTTTTGCTCCTGCACGAATAAGCGATATGCCACCAATATCTATTTTTTCGATTATTTCTTCGTGTGTTGCATTTGAAGCCATCGTCTTTTCGAAAGGATACAAATCAACAATCACCAAATCAATTGATGGAATATCGTATGATTTTACTGTCTTTTTGTCCGACTCGTTTTCTCGTCTGTAAAGAATACCCCCAAACACTTTTGGGTGCAATGTTTTAACACGTCCCCCTAAGATAGCTGGATAACTTGTAGTATCTTCTACGCTCACGCATTCATATCCTAGTTGTTCTATGTACTCTTTTGTACCACCTGTTGATATAAATGAAATATTTAAATGGTCTAATGTAGCAAGGATTTCATCCAATCCTCCTTTGTCATAGACTGAAATTAGTGCGTTCTTTATTTTTCTTGACATATTTATTTTCAAAAGTTTTTAGAAAGATACAAAGGTATAAAATCTATCTATATTTTGCGGATGTGAATTGATAAGATTTAGAAAAAAAAGTGTAACAAGACGAAATCTAATAATCTCTCTCTTTTAGAAAGAAAGCTTGACAATATCAGTTTTTGTGTTTTCTGTATTTCCACACAGATATTTATTAGAAAGTGTCGGAAAACAAAATGGACTGTAATATGTGCTTAAATGTTGAGTCTGCTCGGAAAATATTCAACTGCTGTTTATAAGTTTTTTCCACCCTTTGCCCTTGAAGCGAAAAGCATAATAAATAGCACTCTGCCAAAACCTACCGCCTTAAAGGCTTAAGGGGTCAGAATAAGTGAGCTAGACTTTTTCACAGTGTACTCATTGTTTTCTGTTGTGAGTTGTTCTAAAATAAATTGGCAACCTTCTAATCAAAAACAAGAGGGTGTCCAATAACGGCATCCTCTTTTTTTTATTTTTATGCCGCTAGTTTTCCTAATGTTTTTTCTTTGAAAGATAAAACTCTTACTTTTTGATTTAAAGAGC
>CAZIUT010000250.1:0-2269 GCA_964542545.1 uncultured Dysgonomonadaceae bacterium
GTTCGCTAGTAGCGGAATGCTTTCCTACGGGTAGAATTGGATTTCGCTAGTGGCGGAATGCTTTCCTACATGTAGAATTGGATTTCGCTAATGGCGGAAAGTTTTCCTACGTGTAGAATTTGGTTTCGCTAGTGGCGGAAAGTTTTCCTACAGGTAGAATTGGATTTCGCTAGTGGCGGAAAGTTTTTCTACATGTAGAATTTGAGTCCGCTAGTAGCGGAATGCTTTCAAACGTGTTGGAAATGTTGGAAAAAAGGTTATTTAATTGATAATGGACAATTGACAATGATTTTAATATAGATCAGAATGGGCAAATTCTATTGTCAGTTTAGATGTAATGAAAAATCAATTGAATTGCTATACAATGCGCTTGCGCTGATAAATGAAAATAGGCTTAACCCAAAAATACATGATGAGGCTATGAATAATGTGGCTAATAGAAGGGTGAACGCTGTATCCTCATTTTCATTGTTATTTGTCTAATTCACGGTTCAATATCTGGAAAGGATGAGTTATTCGTCAAATCCACGGCTCAACATTTAAAAAACAAGCGTTGATTGTCAAATCTACGACTCAATATTCGAAAAACAAGTGTTGATTGTCAAATCTACGACTCAATATCTGAAAAATAAGCGTTGATTGTCAAATCTACGATGCAATATTTGAAAAATAAGGGTTAAATGTATAATCTACGATTCAAGATTTAGAAAATAAGCGTCGATTTTTAAAATCTACGACGACGGATATTTCGATAAAATGGATTGCAGAGAATAGGTGATACATAAACGCTAATGTCTTCTTTACCTTTTAAATAGTTGATAAAGTATATCTGAGTAATTTGTGGGTAGTTTTATCTATAAGGACTTATCGGATAGTTAAGCAGTAAAAACACTGCATTTTAGTAACCTTTCCCTTAAATGACTGACTAAACTTATAAGCAGTTTAACTGTTTTATAAAAGCAATAGATATCTTTTTTCTATCACAATTAAAATTGAATTATGAACTTAAAAAAAATTGGCTTATTAGCCACTGTTATTATTATGGCATTAACCGTAAAGGCACAATCGCTTGTGGGCGATTGGAAGGGCACGCTGACTGTGCAGGGAGTTGAGTTAGAATTGGTGTTTCATGTAGAGAAAGAAGGCGAGGCCTACTCTTCTACAATGGATGTTCCGCTGCAGAGTGCAATAGGTATTCCTGTTGAAAAAACAGTGTTAGAAGGCGAGAATGTAACATTCTCTATCCCCGCAGCACAAATAGCTATTGCGGGAACGCTTGAAGGTAACACTATTACAGCTGAGTATGAGCAGATGGGACAGAAGTTTCCACTTGTTCTCACAAGATTTGAACAGACACTTCCGGGGAATCCCGACTTGGTGAGTAGCGACGAGGAGTTGCAGGCTTTAGTTGCTTTAGACAAAGGAGACTACAAATATGAAGTAGCCGACTATTTTGCAAAGCCAAAAGCATCTTCTTTCAATCTGTCGCCCAATGGAAAATATATGTCGTATATGGAAAACGACCCATCGGGCAATAAAAAACGTCATGTGTATATCAAAGAGATTGCTACAGGAGATGTAAACTTGGCTATTGAAGAGAAGGACGAACTGATAAAAGGCTATGGATGGATAAATGACGAACGCTTATTCTACGCTATGGATAAAGGTGGTGATGAAAACTTTCATATCTATGGTGTGGATATTGATGGTAGTAATGCTAAAGACCTTACCCCGTATGATGGCGTGAAGGCGGGTATTATAAATATATTAAAAGACCAAAAAGATTACATCATCATTTCGATGAATAAAAACAATCCCCAGGTTTTTGAGCCTTACAAACTAAATATTGTTACAGGAGAAGTAGAGCAACTATACAGCAATGATGACCCAACCAATCCAATTCAAGGATACGATTTTGATAAGGATGGTGAATTGAGAGCTTTCACTAAAATGAAGGATGGCATAAAAATGGAGCTTTATTACAAGGATTTGTCTTCTGGCGAATTTAATCTAATGAAAACAATGAACTGGGACGAGAGCTTCAGTATTATGGGCTTTGATTATGCATCGGACAATAAAGACCAAGCTTATGTGGTAACCAATTTGGATAGTGATAAAGCAAGAATTGTGCTATACGATTTGAAGAAGAATGAGTTGGTAAAAGAGGTATTCTCTCACCCCGATTATGATGTGAGTGGTATGGCTCGTTCAAGAAAAAGAAATTATGAGATTGATTTCTTTTCGTATAATGGAGAGAAGAATGTTTTGA
>CAZIUT010000251.1:0-2268 GCA_964542545.1 uncultured Dysgonomonadaceae bacterium
TTTAGTCAATGACGAAAAGGTTTCAAACATGTTGGAAAAAGTTTAGTCAGTGACGAAAAGGTTTCAAACATGTTGGAAAAAGTTTAGTCAGTGACGAAACCCCTTCAAACGAGTGGGGAATTATTCAATAAAAGATATTTCTCCTTCAAAAGCTATATAAAGCTTTCGTTCACTATAGAGCTGTGCAGGTCATTTGGCTTTGTATATTAAGAGAGAACTGTTTAGTATTTCAAACAAAACAAGGGTATAAAATTTAATCTTAAATATAGCTACTCAGCATACTCACTCAATTCTAACCAACGCATTGTTTTTTCGTCAATCAATTCCATTAAAGTAGTTATTTTATTAGAACTCTCCACTAAATCGTCTGAAGATAGTTTGCCTGATGATAGTTTTTCAGTAAGCTCTTTTTTCTCAGTTTCCAAGTCAGCTATTTCTTGCTCAAGACTTTCAAATTCCAGTTTCTCTTTGTAAGTAAGTTTGTCTTTCACCTTTTCTTGAACTGCTAATGGCTTTGGCTTTGTCTCAATTTTTGCCGCTCTTAGCTCTTCACTGGCTTTTTTCTCCTCTAATTCTCTCCATTCACGATAGTGTGAATAATTGCCTGGAAAATTCCTGATAACTGCATCGCCTTCAAAAACCATTAAATGGTCTACTACTTTATCCATAAAGTACCTATCATGCGAAATTACTATAACGCATCCCTTGAAATTGGCTAAATACTCTTCTAAAATACTAAGCGTTACAATATCTAAATCGTTGGTAGGCTCATCAAGCACAAGAAAGTTTGGATTCTTTATCAATACAGTACAGAGATACAAACGTCTTCTTTCACCTCCACTTAGCTTCGCAACAAAATCATGTTGCTTTTCGGGGGCAAACAAAAAATGCAATAAGAACTGCGATGCTGTCAATTGTCGTCCATCACCTAAATCGATAACCTCTGCAATGTTTTGTACAACATCAAGCACTTTCATGCCATCGTCAAATTGCAACCCATCTTGACTATAATAGCCAAAGCTAACTGTTTCGCCTACATCAAAATAGCCACTATCAGGCTCTACTTCACCCAATAGCATTTTTATAAATGTAGATTTACCTGTACCATTCTTCCCCACGATACCCATCTTCTCATATCGCGTGAAAATATAATTGAAGTCTTCAGTAATCTTTATGTCGTCGTAACTTTTAGATACGTTTTTGGCTTCAAAAATTTTATTACCAATGTATGATCCTTTTGCAGCTAAATGAATATTTTCGTCTTGTCTTATCTTTTTTGTTTTCTCTTCTAGGGAGTAAAAACCTTCGATACGCGATTTAGATTTTGTGCCTCGTGCACGAGGTTGTTTTCGCATCCATTCCAACTCTTTACGAAATAAATTTTTAGCTTTACCCACCTCAGCACTTTGTGTTTGAATACGTTCTTCTTGTTTTTCTAAAAAATAAGAATAATTTCCCTTATATTGATAGAGCTGTTTCTCATCTATTTCTATAATCTGAGAACAAACCCTATCCAAAAAAAATCTATCGTGCGTTACCATTAGCAACGTAGCATTCGATCTATTAAGAAATTCTTCTAACCACTCCACCATTTCTAAGTCGAGGTGATTGGTAGGTTCATCCAGAATAATTAAATCTGGTTCTGATATAAGCACATTTGCCAAAGCAATACGCTTAACCTGGCCACCCGATAGCTCTTCAATTTTCTGATCCAAGCGAGTTATGTTCAACCTGTTTAATATCTGAGTAACCTTTTGCTCGTAATCCCAGGCTTGCAACAAATCCATCTGAGATAACACCTCATCTAAATCTTCATGATTGCCCGATGACATCATCTCTTCGTAGCGTGCAATAAGCTTTACAACTTCATTTTCAGATGTAAAGCAAGCCTCCAGAACAGTTTGCTGGGGATTAAATTCAGGATCTTGTGGAAGATAAGCAACTCGCATATCGTTCCTAAAAACTACTCTTCCTGAGTCATAAGGTTCTTTACCTGCAATAATATTCAAAAGCGTTGTTTTGCCGGTTCCATTGCGTGCTATCAATCCAACTCTGTCGCCTAGTGCAATGCCAAAAGAGATATCTTCGAAAAGCAACAAATCGCCAAAGGATTTAGTAAGCGTATCAATTTGTAATAGAGGTGTTGGGTTTGCCATTAATATATTTGTTTTGCACAAAAATAGTCAAAAAAATAGTCGCTTACTAAAAGTTCATCATAACATGAATGAAAATAATTGTATAATTATTATTGAGTTCATAATCTATTAA
>CAZIUT010000252.1:0-2257 GCA_964542545.1 uncultured Dysgonomonadaceae bacterium
GAGTTTATGGAGCAACTCATTAAGAATAAGCCTAAAAAAGTGTTTCTAATTTTGGGCAATCTCAGAGTACACCACAATAAAGTAGTTAAAGCATGGACAGAAGTAAATAAGTCTAAAATTGAGATTTTTCATTTACCATCCTATTCTCCCTTAAATTAAAGAGTATTTCAAGTATTGATATATTGTTTCCTTTAGGTTGAAAAGGATTTCAAGTGTTGATGTAATAGTTTCTGATGCTAGTGAAGGTTGTTTGCTGGCGTGAGTCTCTGACTCTGCATATATATGCTTTAAGTTAAGAAGCACAAGTCTGGAGACTGGCGCCAGCGATAGATGTTTATTTTAAACATAATTCTATTTTTGTTATTGTGGATTCTGAATTCGAAGGTTTAGGTACCGGATTATGTATTTCCCTATTTTTGTCGATTATTAGATAGGAAGGAAACCCCGATAAATTATTTTCAGCTCTAAAATAATATTGATTGATTAGTATCTAGAAAATAATGCGCTCCACTGATATTGTTTTTTGTTATTGCTGCTTTCCAGTTCAAGTTAGTCAGTCTTTATAAACTTATCAAAGGTGAAAATAAACATTGTCCCTAAAAACAATGCTGCCAAATACAACAGTACTCCAATAAAGTCGATAGAAATATAACTTGATGTTATGCTCAAAAAAAAGACCCAAACTCCCAAAATAAGCGCTAATAAAAGTCTTCGCATATTATCGAAAGTGATTTTCTGCTCGCACTTTGGGCAATTCCATTCAGACCAAATTGTTTTAAAAGATAATCTTTTTACGTACTCAATCCTTGAATATCTATATCCACAGTGAGGGCAGGTTCTTGCTTTCATATTCTTTGCTTATAATGAAGTTTAAGATAATCTATTTTAATTAGGAGGCATAAGTCTAGAGACTTGCGCCGACGAGTGGGCTATTTTCTCGCAATAATTTCCCAAAAACTATCAGGCAAATACACATTCTCCACATTTGCACCCTCTGCAAACAGCGGAGCCATTTCCTCTTCTGTAAACCCAGCTATGCCACAGCCAATTCTTGTTACTAAAAAGGAAAGGGTAGGATTTTGCTTTGCAAACTCTATAAACTCATCAACATAAGGTTTTATCTCTGCCACACCTCCATGCATGGTGGGTATGGCGTATGATTGTCCTTGCAACCCCACGCCTTGTCCCCAAATAGCACCAAAGATCTTTTCAGCTATAGCTGCAGCTCCGCCAGCGTGACTGCCTTGTAGGTTACTACCGAATACAAATATTTCGTTATCTTTTAATTCTGATATTCTATCTGGTGCAATACGTTTTTTCATAGTCATAGGTATGTGTGTGTTTAAAATGTTAGTAGTAGTTCTATGCTAAGTTTGTTTGAGTCTATTACATCGGTAGTGAAAATGCCTATATCGTTTTTAGCATTATAAAACTCATAATCAACACGGATTAAAGAACCAAATGGAGCATTTGTAAAGCTGAAGCCTAAGCCAAGTGTAAGTCTGTTTACATCTATGTCGTCATCGGTTCGGTTGCTACCCATTGCATCCCAACGAGCCGCAGTAATCATATTCTTAAATAGCTTTGAGTTTTTTATTGGAAACCAATATGCACCTTGTAGGTATGCACTTGCAAGTTTATCATTGTCCACTTTGTTTTTGCGATGCATTACTTCTGTTTCTATTTTCCAATTCTTGACTTCGTAGCGCAAGTCAGCTCCATAAATCATAAAGTCTTGTAGTTCGTTTCTTGGAAGTTTATACATTTTAGCTGTAGTACGAAAGCCCTTCATGCTTCCTACTCGCAACCTGGCAGCGATAGAGGGACTATCTGTCCAAACGGGGTCGTTAATGGTGTTGCCATTAAACATGGCAGCGTCTATTCCTACAGGAAACTCGCTAATCTTAAAATTGTATGCTGCAGAGACTCCAATATCACGTGTTCCGAATGTGAAATATTTTCCAATAAACGGACGGTTGGCAAACATTATACTGCCTGGACTAGTTGCATATGAATTGTGAACAGGAATACCTGATTGTCCTATTTTGATGGTTAATCCGTCAAGAGGATTTATTGCACCATATAGGTCAAGCACACTAAACTTGCCTTCGCTGCTTAGTTCAGCCATAGCTCTGTAGCTGATAAAGGAAGTAACATCACCTTTTATTCCAAGGCGTGAGTTGCGCACAGAGAAGCGAGAAGCATTGGCTTGATCAGCATATTCAAATTTTGATTTGAACATACCATCGAACTTTAT
>CAZIUT010000253.1:0-2253 GCA_964542545.1 uncultured Dysgonomonadaceae bacterium
CCGGCTATTTTGTAGGTTAGTTGCTGATTCATAGATACAAAAATAGTGAATTTAAATCTAACTTAGGGCTTTATATATTGACAAATGACCTTATGAAAAAATCAATGGTTAACTTGTTAATGGTCAATTATTAATGAAATGCATTAGTATGTATCAATGTAAGGGTATATTTTATGTATAGCTACAATAAAAAAAATCCAACCATTGATGTTTCAATGATTGGATTTTGTATTTAATAATCCAAGGTTTTACTTATAGTATTGCACTTCATCATATATAATATGAATGCGATAGAAAACCCTTGGATTGTTGTGATTATCTATTAAGGTAATTATAGCAGTTAAACCGTGCAAAGGAATAAATGCTGAACGATATGTTGCATGGCAAAAAAAGGACTAATAGAAATTATTCTCTTAGTCCTTTTTTATATAGTTATGCTACTGGATTACCAGTATCATTGTCAATTTTTAAGTATATATTATTTATACTCTTTTGTGCACAGGTAAACTAGCTTGTTGATTAAAATTTGGACGTAAATTGTAGCCCATGACCAGAATCACTGTTCTCTGTTATTTCCGCATAGAAATAATATAATTTACCAGCTTCTGCAACTTTTCCAGTCTTGACGCCACCGCTTTCTATGATAGTTAAAACATCGTTGTTTTTATCATTAAAAGTTCCATTCAATGTTAGTTTAGAGTCTCCCCAGTCTTCTGTACTGGTTGGGTACCAACCCCAAAGCTCCATTGTCCCACCTGCTGGGATGGAAGAAGATATTGCTGGTGCTTTAAAAGAAATAGACTCTTGTTTCGAAGTGGTGAATTCCCCACTATCTAAATTAAAATTGCCAGATCCAACACCAAGACCCACCGTAGAAGAATTTCTTGTCAGTGTTGCACTTGTAATAGGAATAGGATTCGAGCTTTCATTCTTTACTTTAATAACAAAAAGAGATCCAATATGGCTAAAAGTTTGTGCGGGTGCTGGTGTGCCTATATTATAAGTAAAGGGTTTAAAGTAAAGCATCACATGTTTCTCATTTTGTATTGACTGAAGAGTGCCAGTATTAGCTAGTTCTGTAGGCGTAGGCATCGCAACCACAGGTGTGTTACCATCAAAGGTTACTGCACCACCACCGTAAACACCAGCAAGTGTTATATTTCCAGTAACTCCAGTAGGCATAGGTATATCGAATTTTGCTGTTTTTCCATCAGCAGAAATAGTGCCAGCAACTGCCTCTATCGTTCCTTTAACTTGCGTCGATTCTATGACATAAGCAACCTTTACTATATCACCACTTTTCCATGAAAGTTTTACGTTACTACCAATAGACTCCTGAACTAGGTCAACTCTTGTAGTTGGTTCGTCCGGCATTGAGGCTGTAAATGATATTGTTTGTTTTGCTTCAGGCAAAACGTCTTCATTGCTGCATGCTGCAAAGAGCACCATTGTAGCAATCATTGATAAGTAAACTATTTTTTTTCTCATATTTATTGTTTGATTATTTTAAATTTTAATTGGTTGTAAGATTAATTATATTGAGTTACCAATCTTCTGCTTCCATCACGTAAGCATCATCACTTATAACTCCACTTCCACTTTCTAGTATATTCTGCTCTATCTCAATTTCTACAACTGCTATATCAGGAGCGACATACAACTCTTTTTCTAAGGATTTAAAATTTTTCTTCATAATTTGTTTTTTAAAATGTGTTGATTTATGCTTGTATTCCTCTTATTTCAATTATTTTAAGTATCATCTGTTATTCATACCTCAACAAGTGAGTTAGGTGATACTGTATAAGCAAACAAGACACGGTATAAAAAAGTTCAAGACAAAAGAATAATTGTTGTTAACTAATTATAATTGCAAGGGTCAATCATCAACAAAAAAAGTGAGCAACGTGAAGAATACGTAAATCATCATTCGAGCCGTTAAAATATGTACAACGGCACCACTGGAAAGAGTTTTAAGCATATAAAACCATACTATACGTTTTTTTTAAAAAAATAATTAAACCTACTTATTAACAAAAAAACAGATGCTCGTAAGAGACTCTATCTAGCTAACTGAAAGCAATATCAACAAAGTTGTTGTATACTAATTTGTTTATGAGAGAATGAAAAATTGTCAGTTTGTGTTTTTTTTTAAAATCTCTTGCAAATCTACTTGATAAGTAGATTTGTATAGTTATCACTTTTATGAATGAATAGGTGTTGAATGAGGTGAAAGTATGACTGATACAGAATAAA
>CAZIUT010000254.1:0-2235 GCA_964542545.1 uncultured Dysgonomonadaceae bacterium
CGTTTTTCATTCCCTTGAATTCAATCTTCTCTTGAATTGTTCTTAACCATGCAATGTGACTGAATAAACCGTCAATTGATATACCAACTAATTTACAGTTCAGAGCATTAAACTCTTCTTCCATAACTGCGAATTGCATAAACTCTGTAGTACACACAGGAGTAAAATCAGCTGGATGACTAAATAAAATAACCCACTCACCAGCATAATCGCCTGGAAAATTTATATCACCTTGTGTTGTTTTAGCATTAAAAGCAGGAGCTTTTGTTCCAATAAAAGGCATGAGATTTACCTCTTTGCGTTCTTGATTTGATTCCATTTGATTTAATTTTTAATTGTTTTATTAATACCTAAAATTGACTTAAATCAAAGATATAAAAATATTTCAACGAAAGTATAAAAAATTATTCCAAAAAGTATAATTCAAGAAAATAATTAAGCAGAAAAAAGCTAAATCATATGATTTAGCTTTTTTCTGCTTCTCTTTATAAACTCAACCTTTCGGCAAGTTATTATTTAGTTGTCTCCTTTGCGGGAAGAATAACTAATTTTAAGTGCATAAGCTCTTCTTAATGCTTGCTTTACCTCTGTAACATAACGCATTTGTGTGTCCTCATCTGCTTTAATAGATACAGTCATAAATTGCTGGTCAGCCTCATTAAGCATGTTTCGTTCCGATGCAATATAATCATGTATATCTTCAACTTCTGCAAACTTGTCATTCAATTGCATAAATGTACCAGTACCAAATTTTGGATCCATTGGTTGTCCCATATAAATATAGGTAACCAACGATTTTTTCTCTAACTTCTGTACCTCCGATGCTTCGGGAATTCTAAATTTAACCATCAAAGTAACCTCTCTCATGGTTGTTGTAACCATAAAGAAAAACAGAATTGCAAAAATCATATCAGGTAAAGAAGAGGTATTTAAAGCTGGCATCTCACGTCCGCCTGATTTATTAAATTTACCCATTATTTATTCCCTCCATAACTTTTTGGCTCTGCCTCAGAAATACGTTGAGGATACACCTTGTTAATTAAATCTTTCTCATCTATTAGAAGCTCTTCGTACGATTTATTAAAGTACCTTCTAGCGGCCTCTTCTCTTAGCTCATTATAAGCTTTTACCAATTCATTTTGAACTGCAAGATAAGCCTTATAGCTTGTTGTATTGTCATTTTGAAGAGACACAACGTGGTCTTTAGTCACACGCAGTGTGCCTACTGGAGCATCAAACTCTTCTTCAAAAAGCTCTGGCAAATCCTCACTGTTGTTTGGATTTATAACAAACTCTTTAACCTTATCTTTTAAGCTTTGTTTTCCTGTTTTCCCCTGAAGTTCTCTCATGTTATCATAGTGGGTGTCACCAACCATTGTTTGGTCTAGCGAGTTCACTAACACTATCATAAGATTACGTCTTTGTACTTTCATCTCTGAAAGCTGTTCTTCGTCCTGTGGAGGTGGTGGAAGGCGCCTTGCCAATCCACTATCTGTATCCATTGAAGAGGTAACAAGGAAAAATATAAGCAAAAGGAAAGCAATATCAGCTGTTGAGCTGGTATTTACGTCAGGTACCTTTCTTTTCTTGTTCGCCATATTTTTATGTTGTTTTTCTGGAAATATTAATTTATTTCCGTTTACCTATTCTTTTGATTAGAGGACTGAATAACATTGCTAAGATTGTTAGAGCCATCAGTATGTATACTGAATAAATCCACATATCTGTCATTTTCAATCTAGCTGATACATTATCAGGTCCTTCATATCCAAGGATATTTAATGGTGTTCCATCTCCAATAGAATAAGCAATTACCAACAATATAGCAAAAACAGCTAACATAATCAAAGAGTTAATAGCTTTTTTCCTATTATACCTTAAGTTATTGATAAAGCCAAATACTGAAAATGCAAACACTGAAAATACTGTTACAACTAACAGTATATATATCCAATAAAGTAGTCCGTTTGTGAAATTAGGCTCGGCTATACCGACTAATTCCGCGAATTGATTTTCGGGTGAAACATTACCTCCAAGGAAGAACAATGCTAATAAAGCAAGTGTTACAGCAGTCAAGGCATATAATGTCCAACGCGAAATTCTTGAAATTTTTGTTACTGCCATTGGGTTGTTTAGTTTTTAGATTTTACATTGTATCTAACCACCAATAGTTGTAATAAGTGCTACTTTCATACCACCAGCAACAATTGTAGGACTAATATCTCCTGCACGTTG
>CAZIUT010000255.1:0-2223 GCA_964542545.1 uncultured Dysgonomonadaceae bacterium
ATTGAGCATCAAGGTAAGGAGAGTCTATCTGTTGCAAATCGCCAGTAAACACCACTTTAGTATCTTCACCAGCACGAGTAATAATAGTTTTCACTTCGTGTGGAGTCAAGTTTTGCGCCTCGTCAACTATTACATAAGTTTCGTTCAAACTGCGTCCACGAATATACGCCAAAGCTTCAATTTCTAACTTACCTGATTTTTGCATCTCTTCTAATGCACTCCCATCACTGCTCGAGCCTATTTGACTTTTAATTACATTCAAGTTGTCGAATAAGGGTTGCATATAAGGGCCAATTTTTGCTTTCTCGTCGCCTGGCAGGTATCCCAAGTCTTTGTTTGACAGAGACACTATGGGGCGCGCCAATAGTATTTGGCTATATTCGTTGTGTTGACTCAATGCTGAAGCCAAAGCGAGTAAAGTTTTACCTGTACCAGCTTTTCCGGTTAGTCCAACCAATTTTATTTGAGGGTCGTTTAAAACCTCAAAAGCAAAAGATTGCTCTGCATTGCGAGGCGTTATTCCAAAGTTTGCTTTTTTATCTACCTTTACAATTTTCAGTGTGAAAGGATTGTTTCTAACTAATATTGTATTTCGTTCGCTTTTTAGTATAAAACACTGATTGGGTTCTAAGTGAACATCAAAGTCAAACTCGTCCACGTCAATGCCATGTGGAGTGCTGTATAGTTTATCTATCAAATCAGCATCTACACCTTCTATCTCCAATTCCTGTTTAGAAAAAGCATCAATGTTTACAACTTTATCTGTAATGTAGTCCTCTACAAGCAGTCCAAGCGAACGCGCTTTCATGCGTAAATTGATATCTTTTGTAACCAATATAGTTGTAATATCAGGATTTTCTGTGGCTACACCTAAAACTACCGACAGGATTCTATTGTCGGGTTTTGGGTCAGGAAAGGCTTCCTCAATTTGCTTGTTATATTTAGACATGTTCTTGAGGTAAAGTTTTCCTCTTCCAACTCCTAATTCTGCTCCTCCTTCAAACAGACCATCGTCTGTTATATCATCCAACTCACGAACAAAAGCACGTGCATTAAAATTAATCTGTTCATTACCTTTTTTAAATTTGTCTAGTTCTTCTAAAACAACAAAAGGAATGTAGATGTCATTTTCTTCGAAATTATCTAAGCACTTGTAATCGTGAAGAATAACATTAGTGTCAAGAATGAAGTTTTTTTTAGTTCCCATAATTATTAAATTTAATTGTTTAATAGATTAAGTTTCATTTTCAAAGAAGAGGAAAGTAATCAAGAAACTACCCCAAGTGAGTCTTTATATTATAAATGGTAAGATAAGAATAAAGAGCAGACTCTCAAACGAAGCAATACATGGTTTTTATTACCGTTGCTATATTGCAGTAGTGTTTGTATTGATAGCTTCTACAACTCTTTTGGTCTTAACAAAGATAGCAAGCTAATGCATATATCACAAGAAAAGAGTGCGAAACTTTCAGTAAAATATACCGTCAGGAGTTTATTAATTTCATTAAGTTGGGTTTTATATGCAAATCAACATTTGCTATAGGTTTTATATATGAATTATATTTAATCCCTATCAAAAAATATTTTGTTCCTATAATATTATTAATATCTTTGTGGTGCATGAGTTTAAGTCAGTAAGGGTATTTAGTCTTCACATTATTGTTAAGTTCTTATCTCTTCTCTGTTGCAAATTGATGCACAAATACAGTTTTTATTTAATTAATTTTTTTTACATGAACATTTTTGTTGCCAGCTTAAGCTATCAGGTTAGCGAAGCTGATTTAAGAGAACTATTTGAAGGATACGGAACAGTATCTTCAGCTAAAATTATCACAGACAGAGAAACAGGCCGTTCCAAAGGATTCGGTTTTGTAGAGATGGACGATGATTCAGAAGGTCAACGTGCTATTGAAGAATTAAACGGAGCTGAGTTCGACGGTCGCGCTCTTGCAGTTTCTGTCGCTCGTCCACGCACAGAGCGTCCTCGTGGCGGCGGTGGTTATAACAGAGGCGGTGGCGACCACTATGGAAGTGACAGATATTAATATCTATCAGTTCTAAAAATAAATAGATTGGAGGGTGTCAAATAATGATACCCTCTTTTTGTTTACGCCAAACCTGATGAGTATATAAAAGATGCAGGGTTCTTATAGAGGTTAGCTGTTACATATAAACCTGAGTTCGATTATTAAAATAAAGACAATTGATTGGTCTTTACTGTTT
>CAZIUT010000256.1:0-2181 GCA_964542545.1 uncultured Dysgonomonadaceae bacterium
ATAACCAAAAACTACATATTCATCAAGTATCTTTCCTTCTTGCTCCAATTCAATGGTTACATCACTCATTGATTTATCAACAGAAAGTTGTGCGGAAAAATAACCAACATAAGAGAAATTCAAGAAGTCGCCTTTGTTGGCTTTAATTGTAAACCTACCATCCATATCAGTAACAGTGCCTTTCGAAGTCCCTTTTATAAGAACGGTTACTCCGTGCAGAAACCCATCGTCACCCTTCACCCTACCCGATATAGTTACCTCTTCAGTATCTGATAACTTTGCAGTTATAATTTCTCCATTCTCAGAATCAACAACCACTTCAATGTCTGGATGAACTGTTGCTTGCTCTTCCATTATCACAGTTACATTATCGTTAGCTTTAGCAACCTCATACTCAAAAGTGCGATAACCAATAAATGAGAAACTTACTACATCGCCTTTCTGAACTTTAATCGAAAACTTACCTTCAGGGTCAGTCATAGTACCCACCGAAGAGCCTTTAATAATAATTGATACACCATGCAGATAGTCGTCATTAGTCTTCACCCTACCCGACAACGTTACCTCTTCACCATCTTGCAAGTTAATAGTATTTTCAATTTCATTCTCCTCTTGCTGTTCCACAATAGTTGCATTAAGCTTTGGCACAGACAACACTATCATAATTGATACTAACAAAGGAAGAGACAGGGCATAGCCCCATTTTTTAGCTGTGTTTGTTTTATTCTTCATCATCATTGTAATTCTTTTTTGCAAATCACGCTGTAAGAAATCATTTGCCATTGCAAATTTGAAGTCACCAACGCTTTTGCGTATTAATAAAAGTTGATATGTTTTTTCATCGATGCCTTTTGTAAGAACTCCTTCGTCGGCTTGAAACTCGTGAACCGATTGCAATTCGCGACGCAATAGCCAAGCAAATGGATTGAACCAAAAGAGACAAGCCATTATATCGAACAGCAGACGATCTACTGAATGACGTAGATGTACGTGTGCTTGCTCGTGATGAATCATTGCTCGGTTTTTGGCCAAATGGTCTTCTGCTGAAAGAATGATATAGTTGAACCAACTACATGGATTCATTTTTTTGTTGGTAATGCAGAGTATCAACCCATCTGACAGCGTCTGCCGTTTGTGTGAAGTGCGAATTATCTGTAAGAGCTGTGTAAACCCGATGATATAACGCAAAAGGAAAAAAGCTGATCCACCGATATAGATGACTGTGATTATTTCCTCCCACGGAATCTCAATTGGTCTTGATTGTGGCTCTTCTTGAATCACAAACTTTGACGTATCTAATGAAATGGGCATATCCATCATGGCCACAACCTGGGGTTGTTTCTCTGGTAATAGGTTGTAGTGAAAAAGTGGCACAGCAATTATTGCTACCAAAATAACAGAGAGTGCTACACGGTTGGCAGCGTAAAAAGTGGTTTTGCTAAACAGCAGTTTATAGAATCCATAAAACAGAGCTGCAACAATAGTAGCACGAAGCAGATAGTATAAAAATTGTTCCATAGCCATTTGTTTTAAATGATGGTGTATTACTTGTTTTTCTCTACTTCGTCCAACAAATTCCTTATTTCTTCTATCGAAAGGTTTTCGTCTTTTATCAGCGACGAGACTACACTAAGGTATGAGTTTTGAAAATACTTTTTCACTACATTATTAAGTGTACGGTTGCTATACTCATCTTCGCTTACCACTGCAAAGTAGCGATAGGTAGAGCCAAAAGTATCGTGATTTAAAAAACCTTTCTCTTCAAGTGCTCTCACATAAGTGGACAGGGTGTTGATGTGAGGTTTTGGATGGGGATACATTTCCACAAGCTCTTTCACAAACAGGGCCTCGTTGTCCCAAAAATAACGCATCACCTCTTCTTCTTTAGCTGTAAGATTTTTCATTTTCTGTTCTGTTTTTGTAATTACATTACAAATGTAACTAATCTTTTTAGTTTACCAACTATAAAGAGTAGTTTTTAAACTAAAACTTATAGTTTAAACAACAACAGTGTAATTAAAAGATGGATAATCATTATATTATCCTGTATTAAAAGAGGTGTATTGCTATTATTTTGAAAAATAGGGGAAGTGTGTTTCGTGGTGGATTTCATGTTTTATGTCATCTTTTTCAAATCTTGCGTCGTAGATTTAA
The DNA here is from genome assembly GCA_964542545.1 of uncultured Dysgonomonadaceae bacterium. Lineage (GTDB taxonomy): Bacteria > Bacteroidota > Bacteroidia > Bacteroidales > Dysgonomonadaceae > UBA2632. The sequence continues at coordinate 2,155 of CAZIUT010000256.1, forward strand.
AATTCAACGCTTGTTTTTTGAATCTTG
>CAZIUT010000257.1:0-2166 GCA_964542545.1 uncultured Dysgonomonadaceae bacterium
ATCTATCTGTTACAAATTCTGCTGCCACCTTTTTGGCTGCAGTCAATCTATCGGGTGTTAAATCTTGCGCAAGCATAGAACCCGAAATATCTACCGCTAATACAATATCTATACCTTCCGATTCTGTTTCTTGCCATTGATTGATAGATTGTGGACGAGCCAAAACGATAATAACCAATGCAATGCTAATTACTCTAAGTGCAAAAGGCAAATGTCGCAAATATACTTTTATCGTACGAGGCATTTCTTTAAAAGCATCTGTAGAAGCTAATTTAAATGAAGCTTGCATACGCGATAGCTTTGCAATATACCATGCAATGAGCGGTAAAAGCAACAGCAATAAATATAAATATGAGGGGTGTGCAAATTCCATAATTAATTATTCTCTTCAGATAATGATAAATCCTGCCCAGTAGTCTCCTTTTTATTCTCTTCAAAAGAGTCGCTTGGCAGTAGTTCGTCTTCTTTGGTTTGATTAATGAAAAAGTATGAGTTCATCAAACTTAAATCATTTTCATCTATAAATGGTTTGTATTTAGCAAACTTCACTAAGTCTGCTACAGAAAGAATCTGCTTCAGGTTTTCATATACTGAATGATCGTCAGATTTAGTTCTTATTATGCTTAAAATCTCGCTAGAGGTCATCTCTAATGAATTAACTCCATACCTTTCATTAATGTACCTTCGCAACACGTCTGTTAGTTGTGTGTAAAACTCCTTATATCTCTCTTGTTGCCATATCTTTTCCGATTTTATCTTGTCGAGGCCTTTCACAGCCCTCACATGAGGTGGCAATACAGGAGGTGGTGTGAAGAAATATCCTTTTTTATTTTTTCTTACTATTAAATAGATAATTGTTCCGATTAGGGCTAATAATAAAAGAATAATTAGCGGTATCCAAAGCAAGCTAAACAAATCTTTCCAAGAGAATGGGGCTTTTTGAATAGGCTTAATATCATTTAGTTGCAACTCATCAAAATCGATAGAGTCAGTCTGTCCAGTGTTCATCTTTTCAAGATATGCCAATGTAGAGTCTTTGAGCTCGGGAGCAATTACCTTTAGTCCGAAAGAGTTTGACTTTATTGTATCTATACCGTCAGAAACAGGCATAGAGGGTATGTAGTATAAGGTTGAATCGAACGATGTAACCAAATACTTCATATTTATGGTTCTCACATTATCTGTAATAGTAGTATCTGGATTTCCCATTAATAAGACTTCTAACCCATAAACAATTGAATCTTGATAAACGGGGAAAAAGATTTCCTTATCTTTTGGTGCAATAACTTGAAGATTGATTAAAGCTTGCTCGCCAATAAGAATTTCGGAAGGCTGAACAGTTGCACTCACCGACACCCTTTGCGCCCCAACAGAAAGTGTTGCCAAAAATAAAAACAATACAAAGTAGATTGTTTTTATAACAGTTGAGCCTAATATATAATTATTTTTTTCCAATGTTTTTTTATAAATTAACTAATTGATTTATTGCTAGGCATTAACCCCTTTTCTGAAATAGCATCAGTAGCGACTTCACATAATCATCGTCGGTAGAAACAGAAATACTATCAACACCACTTTGCTTAAATGCACTTTGCATATATGCTTGCTGATTAATCCACCAGTTGCGATAAGTAGTTTGCACCTTCTTTGATGATGTATCAATCCACTGCTTATTACCAGTTTCGGGATCACTTATCTTCATTAATCCTAGAGGTTTAAGCTCAGTGCTCATTCTGTCGTATACTTGTACTGATACTAAATCATGTTTACGATTGGCAATTTTTAATGCTTGCTTATAGTCGGATGTGTCAATAAAGTCGGACAAAAGAAAAGCAGTGCAACGTTTTTTTATGGCATTGGTAAGATAGCGCAACGCCATACTAATATCTGTTTGGTTGTTATCGGGTTTAAAGCTCAATATTTCTCTAATGATATACAAAATATGCTTTCGCCCTTTTTTTGGTGGCACAAATTTTTCAATTTTATCTGAAAAGAAAATCACCCCTATCTTATCATTATTTTGGATTGCTGAAAATGCTAGTGTAGCTGCAATTTCCGCTAATATATTTCGTTTAATAGCAGTTGAAGTACCAAAACTTAAACTTTCAGACACATCAATAAGCAACATCACAGTGAGCTCGCGCTCCTCTTCAAACACCTTAACAA
>CAZIUT010000258.1:0-65 GCA_964542545.1 uncultured Dysgonomonadaceae bacterium
ACAAACATTTATATGCATTTTGCATTTGGTTTCAAAGCTCTACTCCTCGAAAGCCTGAATAATTA
>CAZIUT010000258.1:75-2163 GCA_964542545.1 uncultured Dysgonomonadaceae bacterium
CACCTGATTCCCTCTTCGTCATCTATATTGAATAATATATCTGAACCATTGCAATTGCAAAGATAAGTATTAATTTTATGAATTTGAAAGATGGTAGGTTAAATATTTTTTTAATAGGGAGTAGTTTTTGTGCTATTCTCACTACAAGCCTTGTTTTGGTAAGAGGGAAAGTTGGGTGTGTAACTTGCGAAATAGTTTTTAGGTGGAGTGAAAAGTATTTCTGTGAATGTTTTGTAGTTTTTATTACTATTAATAATGGGTTTGCAATATACAAGTTAGTGGATAAAATCGTTTATATAGGATTGAAAAACCTTGTGTGGATAACTTACACAGTTTATGAGATACTCCCTCGTAGATTCAACATTTATCTCATAAAACTCCAATTTGACGTCGTAGATTCCACTTTTATGTCATTTTTTTTAAATCTCACGTGGTAGATTTAGCATCTATCTCATAAAACTTCAATTTGTTGCCGTAGATTTGATTATTATGTCCTAGAGCTCAAATCCTCAACGGTGAATTTGAGCTTTATGACATCGTTTTATAATGTTTTGATTTATATTACCCTCAAAACAAAACACTCACTATGAGATATCTTTAGTGTTTGACAAATCAGGTCAATTACATGTCGCACAATGAATATCACAGAATGGTAACGATATATTCAGAAGATGCCTTGAGTATAGAGAGTTCTATTTTAAACTACTTTACTAAAATGTTTATTTTAGTGTGGGTGTATTTAAAACGACCACTCATCTGAAGTTCTTGTTTCAGGCTTTACACTAGTTTTAATTTTCTTATCTGTTTTGTTCTGTATGCCTGCTCCTTGATAATACTTTAAAGCTTCGGGCATATGTTCCTGAATTTTGGCAATTCTATTCTGATCGCTTGGGTGAGTACTCATAAACTCTGCAGTGGAGCCACTACTAGCTTGTGCCATTCTTTTCCAAAAATCTACGGCAACACGTGGGTCGTATCCTGCCATGGCCATAAATATTAGACCCAACTCGTCGGCTTCATATTCATGTTTACGTGCATATGGAAGCATAACGCCAAACTGGCTACCTAGTCCAAAAACTAAGCCTCCAATTTGCTGTGCTGCTGCGTTGTTACCAAGTAGTCCTCCAGCTATCTGTCCACCATATTGCAGTGCCATTTGTTGGCTAATGCGCTCATTGGCATGTTTGCCAACAGCATGTGCAATTTCATGACCTAACACTATGGCCAATCCAGCCTCGTCTCTTGTAATTGGAAGCAAACCTTCGTACACCACAATTTTACCTCCGGGCATACAAAAAGCATTCACATCACCACTTTTTACTAAATTAAACTCCCAACTAAAGTTTTTTAATTCAGATTCGTAACCATTATTTCTGTAAAAAGTTTCAACAGCAGTTGCAACTCTTCTTCCTACACGTTCAACCATTTGTGCGTTGTTTGTATTTCTCTCAACAGGTGCATTGCTCATAAAATCTTGATATTGCTGAAAGCTCAAGGTCAATACTTCTTGGTCAGGAACAAGCAATAGTTGCTTTCGTCCTGTAATAGGTACACTTCCACAAGCTTGAAGCACCAGTGCTATAACAGAAACAAAAAGTGTGTATCTCAATGTCTTGAAAGTCTGCTTCTTAGAATTAGATATTTTCATAATTAAATACTTATTATGCTTTTATGCAAAGTTAATATTAAAAATTGAATTTTAATTAGATGTATTGGTTAAACAAAAAAGGAGTGAAGAGGTTTACTCCATCTTGAAATATTTATATATAAATAGGTCTTTCTAGCTGATAACTCGTTTGCATATCACATGAAAAATAAATACCTTTGAACGATTTTTACAACTATACTTATTCCAAATATATGAAAAACAAACTATTTGGAGTGCCATTTACATTGTATATATTTGTTTTTCAATAATAAAACTATATGTCCTCTAAAGATTTAGATAAGGATGGACTCGAGAATATCGATAATGCCTCCGAAAAAGATACAAATAAACAAAACCAAGATCGCAAAGTTGCAACTGGTTCAAAATTTGCACAAAAAATTAGCGACGATGCTCCGTTAAATTTAACGAAGATGTATCAA
>CAZIUT010000259.1:0-2156 GCA_964542545.1 uncultured Dysgonomonadaceae bacterium
TCGAAGAAACATTGACGTTTGAAAATCAAACGATTTGGAACAGTTTCATTATTTTGGTTCAGAGGTGCAAAATTAATTTTATTATTCCAATATCCAAAAAAAAAGCTCATCTATCTTTTATTACTAACATTTTACAGCATATTGGTTGAGCAATTGTTATAGTATATAACTTTTGCAACTGCACCCACACTTTAATGTTCCAAAGCTTTGCGATAGATGTAAAAAAAAGCATTTGCACATATAGCTCAATCTAAATCAAAATAGCTCAACAAATTAAACAGCTAGCCAAAGAATATTCACCAAATCAATAACTATCTATTATGTAATTGACTACTTGCGCTATTTCAAAACCTCTCCCTTGTTTTTCGGATTGTAAAATCCTTTTGTTTCAGTAAGAAACTCAGCCTTCAACTCTTCAAGCTTCTCTGTGTTTTCTGCAGAAATATCTACTTTCTGTCCTAAATCATTCATCAGGTTGTAAAGAGAAAAATCTTCAACTATTCATAACTCATTACCCGTTTCATTTCGTTTTTGACCATCATATGGAGGAATTATTACATAATCTCCTTTGCGGTATGCCAAACGACCCATAGCTTCCATCACATAGTTTTCACGTGCTTGCATCGACTTACCCATAAACACATCCAAATATTCATTAGAGTCAAGCCCATCAGGTGTTTTTTCATCTATCAATTGAGCAAAAGAAGCCAAAAAATCTAACTGAGAAACAAGAGCATTTGAAACAACCGGTTTAATTTTCCCTTTCCAATAAACAGCAAAAGGCACACGTGTACCAGCTTCAAACAAACTATATTTACCTCCACGCAACTCACCACCAGGTTTATGATCACCTACAAGCTCTGGTGCATTATCTTTATAACCATCGTTTAAAACTGGGCCATTATCGCTTGAAAAAATAATTAACGTGTTTTCTAACAAGCCCTCTTTCTCTAGTTTAGCTATAAGTTCTCCAACACGCCAATCGGCCTCAACAATAGCATCTCCACGAGGGCCCATAGTTGTTTTACCAGCAAAGCGTTCATGTGGAGCACGAGGAACATGAGGTTGATGCAAGCCATAATATAAAAAGAAAGGCTTTTCTATATTATCGTCAATAAAAGTTTTCACCTTATTTACAAAGTAATCAGCCATATCCTCATCTCTCCATCGTGCAGCCTCGCCACCTTTCATAAAACCAATACGTGGAATACCATTTACAATTGAGTTGTTGTGCCCATGTGCCCAATCCATCTTCAACATCTCAGGATTGCTTAAAGCTGTGGGTTCGCCTTCAAAATTCTCTTCATAACTCACCTCTATTGGGTCGTTAGGGTCGAGGCCTACCACATCGCCGTTTTCAACATATACTGTAGGAACACGGTCGTTTGTAGCAGCTATCAAACATGAAAAATCAAAACCTATTTCATTGGCGCCTGGCTTCACTGTCTTATTCCAATCAGGATTACCACTACCCATACCTAAATGCCACTTACCAATAGCAGCGGTTGAATAACCTGCCGCTTGAAACATCTTAGGCATAGTAAACTGCGATTCTTTAATTAAAAAAGGTGCATCTCCAGGAAGAGTTTTTGCATCTTTATTTCTCCATGGGTACACACCAGTAAACAAACCATATCGGCTAGGTGTGGAGGTTGCCGATGTTGCATATCCATCGGTAAAACAAACACCTTCATTTGCCAAACGGTCGATATTAGGAGTAGATATAGTTTTACTACCATACGAACCAACATCGCCATACCCTAAATCGTCTGCTAAAATAACAATAACATTGGGCTTTCTTAGAATTTCTTCTTGCTTAAAATCACAACTAATCATTCCAACAACCAAAGGAGTTGAGAGTGCTGTAAATAATAATTTTTTATTCATAATTTAAAGTTTTAACCTAGCTAGCTCTAATAAGAACTGTTTATTAGCAATACATATATAGAGACACCTTGGAGGAGTTTTGATATTTGAGTTTATTCTGAAAAGTTAATCATCTTGCTTCTTCATCTTTTAATCCCATAAAGAAACTATTCAGAGAGTATTCTTTATTTAGGCCTTTCTTTTTTAAGAGCAAAAGAGGAAAGAATGTAATAATTAGCTGTTACATATCAGCACATCGTTGACACTTCTAAGGCCCTTAGCCGTATCAG
>CAZIUT010000260.1:0-2150 GCA_964542545.1 uncultured Dysgonomonadaceae bacterium
GTATAACTTTAAATTGTAAAGCACATCAACTTAATTTTTTTAATACAGACTTACTTTAAAAGTAAACATTTACCTGTATATTTATCACTTAATTTTCACTTGCAAAAAAAATGTTTTATGAAATTTCTTAAAAGGTTTCTAGCTAAAAGAGCACTTCCACGCGTTACTGTTTTATTGATAGACTTGCTAATATTAGCAACCTCTTTTTTCATTATTTTTTTATTGTGGAATAGCTATGCGGCTGTTAGTATCCCAATAAATGTATTGCTATTGGTTTTGTTAACGCTGCTTTTCTTCAATATAGTTGCCTTTATTTACTTTAAAACTTTTAGTGGAATTCTTAGGTTTTCATCTTTTGGGGATCTGACGAAAATTGTTTATTCTTTAAGTGCTGGCTATAGTATATCTTTTATTTTTGTAAAGCTATTAGAGTTCTCTGGAAGCTTGTTTTATTTTAACTGGGAGGTAATCTTTTTGACTTATATATTAAATGTGGTTTTGATGGTTATGTCAAGGATTATTATAAAAGAAGTTTTTGAATTAGTTACAGGTCAAGCAGGTGCTCATACAAATATATTTGTTTATGGAACTAAGCTACCTGCAATACGAATTGCGAAATCTTTGAGTGGTAGTAATGAGTTTAACTTTAAACTCAGAGGCTTTATCTCAGATGAAGAACATATGGTAGGTAAAAATATTTTGGGTGTAAAGGTTTTCGACACGGGTGATGACCTATTTAGAGCGCTAGAACAGGAAAATATTAAAAAGATAATTGTATCGCCTCATAAATTGAAAGAGATGAAAGACTCCCATCTTTTAGATAAGTTTCTTGAGAGTTCTATTTCTCTCACTACAACACTGCCTTTAAGTGAGTGGAGTAGCGAAAAGATGACAAAAGATCAGTTTAAAGAGATTCAAATTGAAGATCTGCTGCCTCGAAAGCAAATAAAAATAAACATGCAGAATATTGCTGCAAACCTTGAGGGAAAGCGTGTAATGATTACAGGTGCAGCAGGCTCAATTGGCAGTGAGATTGTGCGCCAAGTAGCAGCTTTTAATCCTTACAGTTTAATTCTTATTGACCAAGCCGAAACTCCTTTGCACTCTCTTCGTCTAGAGATAAAAAGCAAGTGGAAAGAGGTGAGGGCGCATACTATTGTGGCTGATATTGCTAATGAATCTCGTATTGAAAAAATATTTAAAGATACTAGTCCAGATTATATTTTTCATGCGGCAGCATATAAGCATGTGCCTATGATGGAAGAAAATGTATCGGAGGCAATACAAACTAATATTCAAGGTACAAAGATTTTAGCAGATTTGGCTGTGAAGTACAATGCAACAAAGTTTGTGATGGTATCAACTGACAAAGCTGTTAATCCTACTAATGTAATGGGGTGTTCAAAGCGTATATCCGAAATATATGTTCAGTCGTTGGCCAAGCATATAAGAGATAATAATACTAGTACAGTTCAGTTTATTACAACCAGATTTGGAAATGTTTTAGGCTCTAATGGCTCAGTAATACCTTTTTTCAGAGAGCAGATAAAAACAGGTGGCCCAGTTACTGTTACTCATCCTGAAATTACACGCTATTTCATGACTATTACTGAAGCATGTCAACTAGTGCTTGAGGCTGGCTCGATGGGTGAGGGTGGGGAGATTTTTATATTTGATATGGGAGAACCTGTGAAAATATTAGACCTTGCCAAAAGAATGATTCGTTTATCAGGTCTTCAGAATACAATTAAAATTGAATTTTCTGGCTTGCGTCATGGTGAAAAGCTATATGAAGAATTATTAAGTTCTGCGGAGCATACTAAGGGCACACACAATGATAAAATTATGGTGGCAAATGTTAGAGAATATGAGTACAAAGAAATCAATAAACTTATTGTTGATCTTATTAAGAATTCCTTTTCTTATGACGATATGCTTAATGTTACTGCTATGAAATTTTTAGTTCCAGAATTCAAGAGTGTTAACTCTCGTTTTGAAAGTATTGATGTTTCAAGAGATAGTGTATAAGAGTATAATAATTATAATATAAAAAGTGACTAAGTACATGACAAAAAATTAAAGATGTTTGTATCGGATTGATAATTAGGGTTTAAAAGTATTGATGCGATAAAAGTTAAGCCGTATTTGAA
>CAZIUT010000261.1:0-2119 GCA_964542545.1 uncultured Dysgonomonadaceae bacterium
AGAATAGATTAACAGATTTCTCACATCCGTATCCGAATGACAGAGAAAATTACCCTCACCCCCAATTTATTTACACTTTTAACAAAAACACTTTTGTAATTCAATCAAAAAGAAGCTATATTTGCCATTCGATGTTGCAGTTAGTAGCAAAAAAAGCTCCCGACTGCAATAATCGGAAGCTTTTAGTTTAAAGATAAATGCACTATTGCATTTTCACTACATTACTAAGCTTTATTACCATTTGAAAGCTGCTGAGTAAGATCGTCAAATCCTGTACCGGCAGCTTTCTTTGTTTCTAAACTCTCGTCTAAAACCTCATTAGTTGCTGCCTCATTGCTTAGCCCATTTTGCTCAGACTGCTCCATCGTTGGCATCTCCAACTTCTTGATAGAAGAAAGATAAGTAGGCATTGCTTCGGTAAAACCATCCCCATCATCAACAGTTACTTGCACCTCCGTAGAATCACCTTCTGTTGCAGAATCGTTCGTTTCATCCTCCATTTCGCCTTCCGTTTCGCCTTTTTTCTGTGCAGCCTTTCGTTTGTTATACGCATCGCGCAAGCGTACCGATTTGTTGAGCATACCCATCAAAACATTCACTTCATTTATTACAGGCCCATAGTCCACTTCAGGATTTCTGATAGGCGATACTTCAAGCTCCTTGAAAATAAATTCAACTGCTTTAAACACATCGTCTATAATCTCCTGTGTAGGCTCTTTATGACGTTTCGAAAGCAACTCTCTTCTTGCAGCAGTCATGCTGTTCACCTTTTTAAGCGCCATGCTCAAGTTGTCTATATCGTCCATAAAACCATGCTCTACAATAGCAGCACCCAACTCTTCGTCAGATTCCACTCTTTCTAAAAAACCGCCAATTTGCTTCTCCAGCTCTTTGCCGCTCTTAGTAGCACTCAGGTAACGTAGATGGCTGTCAACATTGGTCTGTATTACCACCAAATCTTTCGCATCGGTGGTCTTGAGTAGTGTTTTCAAACGCAGCTTCACGCTACTTGCACACAACACAAGCTTCTCGCGATGTGGAATTAAGGCCAGACGCAAATGGTCTACACCATAACTAACCTTTAGCTTAGCTATTTCAGGCACTTTGCTCTTTAGAAAATTAAAAACTGGTTCTATTTCTAGCAACTCAGGATCATGCTTTTCAATTATTGATATTACTTGCTCCCCTAAATAAGAAACCTCTGACTTACGTAGTTTCGAAATAGGAATTCTTGTTATGTCCATTTCTATATATTTTAATTATTTATATTATGACAAACATTTTCAATCATCAATTTTCTCCATCGATGGCTTGCAGAGGCTGTCTATCTTATCACCTCCTCCTCCTCCTGTTTTGTATCTCTTTTCTTCAAATTACTACATCGTACTTGTCCTCCTCTCTTTTTTATTGTCCAAAAAACCATCCAGCACCTGCCGAACAATCATATACTTTTTTTCTTGTCTTCGCCTAATCAATACCACAAATATAGCAGTTGGGTTGATGGAAAGTGTTGGTTAGAATAAAAATCGATACAAAACTTATCAACAACTCTATTTTGCATTTTTTCACACACCGCTCCATATTCTATATTTAAACACTCAAACAAATAAAATTACCAACTTTTCTTGGCTAATGTCTTCTTTTTAAGCTATTTGCTCATTAACAAAGTGCAATGATAAATAAAATAATTGGAACAACCCAAAGAAAATCTTTTAAAATGACACGTTTGTTGATATGTTTTTAATAAAAATATTTATATCGCTGATTATAACATGCTTATCAATTTACAGAAGAATAACAGGTTGAGTATATATGCATCATACATTAAAATGATTGCTTCCAGAATAAGTATTTAGCAAGCCTCATCTATTATGTAACCTCTTATTTATAAGTGTGTTTTTAGCAAGAAGTGTATAATTATAGGGTCACAATCTTTGTTTCAGAATAGAGCTATATACACCATTAATACGATAGTTAAAAAACATGCCCATATTAGCAAAATAGCCCCATTTTTTAATATTTTATTGCTTTTGCAAATCAACTGAAACTTTATACAGCAGCCTACAAGTTGTTTTTCTCAATTTATTACACTAAGCTCCATTAAAATTGGTAAGCGAAC
>CAZIUT010000262.1:0-2084 GCA_964542545.1 uncultured Dysgonomonadaceae bacterium
AACGAAGAATCCCTTCAACTATTCTAGAGCTATTAATGGGATCTTTCACTACGTTCAAGATAACAGAGATTATTAAAGAGATGCTTTACTCTGTTCAGTATAAATCAACGGTTCATACTTTTCAGGGCGTATGCAATACGCCCCTGCAAATGCTCCACGATACTAGTGTTTGGCCATTCAGGCTTATAATAAAATCATTGTCAATTGTCAACTGTCAATTATCCATTAATTTAAGCGTTCATCATCACCGCCGCCACAAACCCAAACCAATTGCCCGCCATGTGCACAATAATGGCATATACATTATTATCATATTTTTCTTGATAGTATCCTGCTAACAATCCAAGCACTGTTATAAAGACAACTACTCTTCACCTGCTTTTTGAAACTATAAATCACAACAATTGAGAGTGACAACATTGTTGTATGAGTGACAAATGGGTTAAGGATGAGAGTATGATTTAAGTCTATCAGATTTCCTGCAAATGTAGAGAGTGCAAATATTGCTATGGTTATTAGTAAACCATAAGTAATCTGGCTGTTGTTTTTCATTGTCTGTTTAAATGTTAGCAGTGTTAATATTTTGCATGCCTTCTTTCGAGACGCGATAAATCGTCGTTTCTACAACCTGCAAAGCAAATTCCCTCATCCGAACTGTCCAGCATTTTGTAAACCTCGTCTATTTCTTGACGTGATGCTTTCCGAAGTTTATCGGCAGCAGCTAAATTCATTTTAGCATCCGTATCGGATTGTAAAGGCCGATTAGGGGCGGGGTTAGTTTTGTTCATATGGTATATAATTAATAGGGCATATAAATATCACTCTGTTAATTCACTCGATTATTCTTATTATTATCACGGAAATCCACAATATTCTTCACCGTTACTTCCATTCTTCTGTTCAATGCTTCTTCTGTTTTGTAAGCAACATGAGGCGTTAAAACAACATTGTCCATTTTCAACAACTTATTATCGCTATCGATGGGTTCTTTCTCAAAAACATCTAAACCTGCTCCAGCAATCACTTTTTGCTCTAATGCAGCAATCAGATCAGCCTCATTCACAATAGCTCCACGGGCTGTATTTATAAGAATAGCTGTCTCTTTCATGGCGCCCAATTCTTTTTTGCCAATAATTGCTTTAGTATCTTTATTGAGAGGCAAGTGCACAGAAACAATATCGGCTGTAGCAAAGAAAGCTTGTTTATGCGCAATGTATTTTCCTCCCAGTTCTTTAAAAGCTTCGTTTTCACTTCTCGACCATCCAATCACTTCGCATCCAAAAGCTTTGAAGATCCGTGCAGTTGCAACACCAATCTCACCTGTACCCATAATACCAACTGTTTTTCCAGACAATTCCACGCCAGGCTTAAAACTCCATTTTCCGTTACGAATTATGTTGTTGCCATATGTTATTTCTCGTAACACAGCAATAGTGAGACCAATAGCCAATTCAACCACCGAATTGGTAGAATATTTGGGTACATTATATATGGCTATACCATGCTCTTTGCAATATCCCATATCCACAGAATCGTATCCCGTGAAAGCAACAGCTATCATCTTCAGATTGGGGAATTGTTGAAGATATTCTTTATTGAGTTGCTTCAGTACCGTTACTATTACCTCCACTTTTGCTAGAGTAGCTGCTTTCTCGTCCCATACTATTTCATAATCTAAGTTTGCCTTTTTAGCGCTATTCTCAAAGTCTTGCTTGGGAGTTAAGAGGTCATCTATTATTAGGATTTGCTTTTGTTGTGACATGTTTAAATGGTGTTATTTTGTTAGTTGTATTATAATTCAGTCTTCTGTATTCAGGAATAATTCTGAATAGTCAAATATAGCAAATTAGTTTCATATGGGGGTAATGGTTTAGCAACTAGTTGTGTAATGTGTTCTTCTTGAGGTGTTAGTTGCAGGAAGAGTAATCTCGTTTGCTCTAATGCACTGCCTGTTTTTATTATTCCTGCATCAGTATTCTCTGCATTTCTCTTTGATAGGCTTCATTGTTTGTTATTTCGTTATGACCTTCACCATGCAGCGTTATCAGTTCTATCTTGTCCTTAAACTCTTCCTTCAACTTTAC
>CAZIUT010000263.1:0-2073 GCA_964542545.1 uncultured Dysgonomonadaceae bacterium
TCATAAAGAAATCGTAATCTTCATCTTTGCCCATTTCCTTAGCCATCAGTGCAGTAGCGTAGTCATCAAATCCGCATTCCATAACACGAGATACCGATTCAAGCTTTATTAAATCGTAAGGATAATAGCCATACTTATCATATATATCCCAATTTCCTTTGGGTTGTACACTTGTAACAATAGATTTCTTAATCTCTTTATAAGCCCGTTCACTGTCGAATCCTTTAAAGCCTTTTAAGTATGCATCCACAATCATTGGCACAGAGTGGTTGCCTATCATTGTGTAGGTTTCTTGTCCCCACAATGCCCACACAGGCAAGTGTCCTTGCTGCTCACTATAGTCAAGCATTGAGTTCACCATTCCTGGAACTATTTCTGGACTCAATATGGTGTACATTGGGAATGCAGCACGAAAAGTATCCCATTGCGATAGGGTGGAGTAGTGCAAGCCATCTGACGATTGAGATATTTCACGGTTAGGTCCTATATATTTTCCGTCTACATCGGCAATATTGTTGGGTTGAATAAACAGGTGATAGATTGCCGTATATAAATTCACTTTCTGAACGTTAGTTCCTTCAATATGAATGCGCGATAGATATTTGTTCCATTGCTTCACGGCATTTTCATGCACTGTTGCAAAGTCCCAGTGAGGCACTTCGGCCTGCATATTGGCTTTAGCACCTTCAATACTTGTAGAAGAGAGAGCAATTTTCATGTTCAACTCGTTGCTATCTTGCATATCGAAAGTCAAGATGTAGCGTGGAGCTTTCTCTCGTGGGTCTTGTTTGGCCAATTCTTCTTTACCAATGATTGATTTATCAAATTCAATAACAAAATAGTATTCTCTTTTCACCCACTGGGTTCTTCTGGTATAGCCAGAGATGGTTTTGTCGTCCTCAAAGTTTATTTCGTTGCCCAATATGTGCTGATGTACCTGCTCTTTGCGCCAAACTAGTCCGCTTTGGAAGTCGGCAAGTATATTGGCCGATTTGTCTTTGCTGAACACGTATTTATGAAAAGCAACATGAGGTGCAGCTGTTATCTCTACTCTCACATCGTTGTCTGTAAGATGCACAGCATAATATCCAGGTGTAGCCTCTTCGCTTATCAAATCGTATTTGCTATGCAAATTATCGCGCTTCTCACCCGAGAAGGGTTGCATAAGCAAGTCGCCTAAATCGGTTACTCCCGTTCCATTGAGTCTTGTTTGTGAAAACCCCATGATGGTACTATCTCCATATACATAGCCCGAGCAGTAGTCCCAAGAGAAATTGCCAGTCTCTGGTCCAGGTTGCACCATGCCCAATGGATAAGTTGCGCCCGGAAAGGTGTGTCCTGTTGATGAGGTGCCGATAAATGGGTCTACAAACTGAGTGTAGTTTTCATCTTCGCCCAATGCTTCTTGTTTATTTGATGTGCAAGACAGCATAGCTATTAATGCAATGATGGTGAATAAACTCAATTTTTTCATATCTATTTTATTTTGTATTTTGTAAAAAGCAAAGGTGTTGGGTATATGCAAGCAACAACCTCAACACCTTTCTATTATTTGCAAGCAGTATGGAAACTACTTTTATAATCTTTGATGAAAAATCACTTCGGCTCCGCTCGTTGTCCCATTTTTAGTTTTCTACTTTTGCTCTCATAGAATCCCAAACTAGGTAAGCACATAATAATATGTACATGCCTAATGCCAACCATATAGCACCACTACCTTCTGCCCAAGCTTCGTTGATCCAGTTGAAGCTGTTTTTGATTTGCATAATTTCTTCTGAGCTTACAGCTCCTGCTGATTTTATGGCTGCTTCGGCAGGGATATCTTGTATAAACTTGATAGCTGCACTCACTACACCCATGAGAGCACCACCAGCAATAAGTCCTGATGCTAATAGTGTACCTCTTTCGTAGCGTGCAGTGTTCAATAGTGCATTTTTGCTACGCGATGAGATGAACCAGCTTATACCACCACCAATAACTAGCGGTATATTCAATTCGAAAGGAATAAACATACCCAGTGCAAAAGCCAACGCTGGAATTTTAAAGAATGTAAGCACAATGGCAAGTAAAGCA
>CAZIUT010000264.1:0-2038 GCA_964542545.1 uncultured Dysgonomonadaceae bacterium
TAAAAACCGAAAAGTTTGTTTGATGTGTTAGCAATGCATAGTTGAACATAGCAGTCTCGCGTGCTTTTGCATCAAAGTTGGCGCGTGATGCTGTAGCGAAAGACATCTGCGCCTTTGGTTTGTCATTCATTTTCAAATAGGCTTGTCCTAAATAAAGATGTGCATTTTGAGCCAAAGCATCATCTACACCTGTTGCATACTGAAACATCCTCACAGCTTCGCTCAGATTATTTGTTTGTAGATATGAGAGCCCTAAGAAATAAGCATCGCCTCGCAAAGGCTCGGCTACTCTTTGTTGATATCTTTCGTAATAGGGTATTGCACGTGATGAGTGGCCCAGCCTGTAGTTGCTGTTTCCCAATATTCTATACATCTCTGCTGTATGTTCGCTTGTAGGGTATCTGCTCACAAAAGCATCAGATAGTCGAATGGCTTCTTCTAAATCTTCTTTCAAGAAAGTTGATTGGGCTGTGTAAAAAGCTACCTCTTGCCCATATTCAGGGTTGTTGGCTACAAGTCTAAAACGGCTGAGCGCATTGTTATAGTTCCCATTACTGTATTCAATGTATCCGAAATAGAAGTTTCCAGCATCTCTATACTTGGTGCTGTTTTGCGATAGCAAACCAAATAGGCGAGCAGCCTTATCTTTATTACCTGTTTGCAATTCTGAATAGGCAAGTCTGAAACTATAATCTTCTTGTTCTTCTAAGCTCAAGTAATCTAAGTTTGCTTGGTTGAACCAAAATATGGCTTTGCTCCAGTCTTTCTCATTAAAATGATGCGACCCAATCAGAAACTTTATCTTATTGTGATGTATAGTTTCAGGGTAGTTGTTTAGAAACTCCTTCATTATGTCGCCACTATTTGGGATGTTTCTATAAAAAGTCGATACAGCCATCAAATATTCAGCTTGCTCTATTTGGTTTGCATTTGTAGCTTGCTCAACATATTTAGTCAATAAGTCATGTGCGCCCGTATAGTTTTCTTCGTAAAACATCTGTTTCCCTTCATCAAACAACTTCTGGGGCGTTTCCTTAATAGTTGTTCTTTGTGCAGTAGCCATCGAAAACATTCCGATGACACTTAACAACAAAATTATTTTTTTCATATAGCTAATGTTTGTAGTTTTTCAACTCCTTTTTTGATTGAATCCAAGCCAAAGTCGTCAGGATTTAATTCCTTTTTAGGTATAAAAATCAATTCAAGCACATCGTCTTGTGCCTTTATATTGCTGAAATCGTTTATCTTACACTCAAAGAACATATCCATGGTGTGTACTTTAAATCCCGAGTATTCATAAATATTGGGAAGGGAGAATAAGAATTTCAGAGAGTCCACCTCAAGGCGCGTCTCTTCAAGTATCTCGCGTCTTACTGTTTCCTCAATAGTTTCATGCATTGAAGAAAATCCACCAGGAAGGTCTAATGTGCCCTTTGCTGGGTCTTTTGCTCTCCGAGCAACAAGCACCTCGTTGTTTGCATTTTCTATCACTGCAACTACTGCTGCTGCAGAGTTGAAATAGTAAACAAATCCGCACTTGGCGCATTTCTTTGACTCATTGTTATTGATGTTGAACTCATTTGAGCCACATTTAGGGCAAAACTTGAAAAGTGAAAAAGGATGATTCATTTTTTTATAAACTAAAATTATTTCATAAACTTATTACTACTTGTACAGAAGATCTGCATAAACATATTAATACAAAAAGGACCACTCTGCAAAATTAAATTAATCATACCTGCGTTCACAGTTATTCTCTATGCAACCTCTATTTAAAGAAGGGAAAGTATAATTATCACTACTCAGACTAGTCTGTTTAGTAGAGTTTTAGAATCTAAAAGTAGAGAGTTTTACTTTTTTAGAGCAAGTCCGTAAAGTATTTTATTCTTTCTGACAACGAATATACAAAAATCATCCCAACCTTATATTGTATACTCAATATTAAAATTGGGATGAGTTAAATAAAGCATAATTTAATACCTTGTCTTCATAGCAATTTTACCCAACTCTTTCAATTCATCTTGTTCGGTAAAGATAA
>CAZIUT010000265.1:0-2036 GCA_964542545.1 uncultured Dysgonomonadaceae bacterium
CAAACTGAATAGTTTTGCACCTTTTTCTTTTTTTATCTACCTTTGCATACTATCAGAAATTTGAATTTCAACTTTATATTTGCGTGAAATGGATGTTACAAAAAGTCAGTTTGATGAGGTAATTGGTATTTGCAGAAAACTATTTAGCGAAAAGCTGAGTGATTATGGAGCTGCATGGAGAATACTCCGTGGCGAATCTGTGACAGATCAGATTTTGATTAAAGCTAAAAGAATACGTTCTATCGAAATAAAAAAAGAGAGCAAGATTGACGAAGATATTTTCACTGAATTTATTGCCATAGTTAATTACGGAGTCATTGGTTTGATACAGTTAGAACTTGGTTTTTCAGAAAATGTAGATATCTCTGAAGAGAAAGCGTTGCAACTATACGACAAGCATATTACAATATCAAAAGAACTGATGTATGCAAAAAATCACGACTATGACGAGGCTTGGCGCCTGATGCGTGTGAGCTCTTACACAGATCTTATTTTGATGAAGCTAAACAGAACTAAAGAAATAGAGAGCAACAAGGGCAAAACATTGGTGTCTGAAGGTATTGATGCAAACTACCAAGATATGATAAACTATGCCCTGTTTGGATTAATAAAACTACACTTTGGCGAAGAATAACCACATATGAAAGGAAAAGATAAATTCATAAGTATACTATTAGCAACAGCCCGTATTCTCTTTGGCATCACTTTTGTGTTTTCAGGCTTTGTAAAAGCTGTCGACCCAGTTGGTTTTGCTTATAAGATTGAAGACTATCTAATTTCTTTTCAACTCATACAGTTTATTCCTTTAGCACTCACTTTTGCAGTAGCTTTAATACTGCTCGAGTTATTGTTGGGTGTGTTTATTTTATTGGGCCTTTATCGTAAAATCACTACCAGTTTGGCAGTCTTGTTTATGGCGATAATGACTCCCATGACTCTTTATATAGCCCTGGTAAACCCTGTGGAAGACTGTGGTTGCTTTGGCGATGCGCTGGTAATAAGCAATTGGTCTACTTTTTATAAAAACATTGTACTTCTCTCTTTTGCAGTTTTTCTTGTTGTTTTTCGCAACAAAATAAAACCTCTTTTCTCCACTAAAACTAAGCACTTTGTTTTGGGTTTTGTGTTTTTGTTTTCACTTCTGTTTTGTCTTTACAATATTCTCTATTTGCCAGTAATGGATTTCAGACCTTATAAAATTGGTGTGAATATTTCAAAGCAAATGGAAGAAGATATGAGTAAAGGCGATGTGTACGAAAATATCTATATTTACGAGAAGGATGGAGTAGAACAAGAGTTTACCGAAGATAACTTTCCTTGGGAAGACTCTACGTGGACGTTTGTTGACTACAAGTCTAAACTAATAAAAGAAGGTGAAAAACCATTGATTGATGAGTTTCATGTTTTAGCATATACCAAAGATGCCGCTGGAGCATTTGTTGCCAGTAACGACATAACAGATCAAATGCTTGGCAAACCTTTAACGCTGTTTGTGGTTTCGCTATCGTTGAACGATGCCAATGAGAAGGGGATGAAGCAAATAGTTTCACTGGCAGATTACGCAGCAAGCAAGAATATAGATTTACACATTGCCACCTCTTCACAGCCAAACACTATAAAGCAATGGCATAGCCAATGGGGAAGCTCCAATGTGAACTATACGCAGATGGACGAGCTTACACTGAAAACTATTGTAAGATCAAATCCCGGACTGCTATTGCTAAATGAGGGAACAATTGCAGGAAAGTGGAGCAGTAGAAACCTACCCAATCAGTCTGAGTTAGATGGATTAATAACTCAATTGAATGCAGAAAGAGCCACTTCGCCTAACAACAATTCTTTGGTTACATTGTTGATTATATGTGCTATATTTGTAATACCTTTGGTGGGTGTTAAATGGTATGACAGAAAGATATAGAAAATCCCGATTCACACCACTTATAGGTGAAATAAAACAATAAAAATTAACCGACTTTTTTACTAAAGTCGCTATTATAAATTCTATAAATATACAAGAATGAGAAAAAAGATTGTAG
>CAZIUT010000266.1:0-2016 GCA_964542545.1 uncultured Dysgonomonadaceae bacterium
AATCGCCTTGTGAGCTTACATACAAATCGCCATATTTATCAGCCTTTACATGAAGCAAGTTAGTACCCACTTCAATTCTATTGATTAAACTAAAAGAGTTTAAATCAACTACTGAAAGATGAGTTTCATAATCTGGAACACTAGCCCAACCAGCATTTGCCACATAGATTTTACCATCCACTATTGCAAGTTGTTCTGGTTGTCTGCCCACTTCAACTGTTTTAGTAATCTCAAAAGTAGAAGTGTCAATTTCTGCAACAAAACCATTGAGAGAACTTCCATAAGCCGATACATAAGCTTTTCCTTCGGCAAAAGTGATGAATCGTGCATTGTCTATATCAACCACTTTTAAACGCTTTGCTGTTTTAGCATCCATTATCTCTACCTTGTTTGATTTGTTGATAACGGCATAAAGCTTTGAGCCATAGATGCCCAAGTCGTTACCCACATCACCAAGTCCTAAAACAGCCTCTGGGTTTATGTCTCCAAACATATTGCTTTTGTATTTTCCTGAAGTGTAATCATAGAAATCTAACGAAGCGTTGTTTGAATTCATTTTGCCTTGATTAAGCAGATAGAATCCATCGATAGATGTTACTGTTTGAGGAGGTAGCTGCTCCTCTTCAGAGTCTATGATAGGATCGTCTTTGCTACATCCCATAAGCGTAATAGAGAGAATGGCAATGAGTGCCAATAAATTGTAAAAATGTTTCATCTGTTTATCTGTTTTTATGTTGTTTTTTATTTTTCAATTGTTGTTGTTTTATAAACAAAAGCAAAATGGGCAGGTATATCCCCTGTTTTTACTTCAAATTTTACTGTTCCGTTTTTATCTATACAATAGAGTGTGCCTGGCGATACATAGTCGAGTGCATCTGTGAGATAGACATCTTTTGATTCGGGATCAACTGCTATTCCATAGGGCAATTTAATTTTGTCGGCTATATCTTTGTTTACAAAACTATTGTTTAATATTTTTTCATTTATAGTATCTATCATATAGTACTCAGGAGCTTTATTAGAGGAATTATAACTTGTTTTTGAACCAATAATCCAAGCTGTATCTCCAACAATAGCGAGATTAGCACAGGGTTTATCAAATTGTTTTCTTACTTCACCTAAATCCCCCTTTTTTGTGTCAATTACATAAAGATTGGATGGTATCTCATAATGGTTGCCGCGTGAACTCACATACAAATCACCTGATTCTGAAGCTCTTAAACGATGAAGATTAGGAGCTACATTGATTTTGCCTATCTCTTCAAAAGAGTTTAAATCAACTACAGAAACAGTAGTTTCGTAATTGGGTGGACTATATCCACCAGAATTGGCAACATATAGTCTGCCATCAACTACAGCAAGCTCCTCTGGCTGCCTCCCCACCTTCACTTTTCTTGTAATGGTAAGCGATGCAGTATCAATTTCTGCTACAAAACCATTTGGTGAGTTTTGCCCCATTCCTATTTCACCATCATAAGCTGATACATAAGCTTTGCCATTAGCAAATGTTATATACCTACCGTTCTTAATATCAATTACACCTAATCGTTCTGTAGTTTCTACATCCATTATCTCCAATTTGTTGGATGCATTAATAACAGTATATAGTTTTGTACCATAAATACCCATATCATTGCCTACATCGCCAAGACCCAATGTTGCATCAGGATTGGCTTCACCATAAACATTGCGCAGGTATTTTCCTGTTGCATAGTCACAATAATCTAACGAGGCTTTATTCATATTCATATTCCCTTCGTTGAGCAAATAAAAACCTTTTATATTAGCTCTCTGTTGAGGTGGAAAGTCTACTTCTTCTGATGGAATAATAACATCGTCTTTGCGACACCCTGTTAATATTATTAGAATGAATACTATAAGGGTAGTTGGTTTATAAAATCTTATCATTGAATTAAATATTAATAGATAAACTAAATCTAAAGTTTCTTCCCGGCATGGGAAAGTTGAGTATTACGTCGTAATACTGATTAAATAAATTGTTTACTTCTGCTGATA
>CAZIUT010000267.1:0-2016 GCA_964542545.1 uncultured Dysgonomonadaceae bacterium
TGAAGAAAAGAGAGCTCATGAAGCGCATTTTCAGAATGTAGCCCAGAATTTTTTCAATTATTTGGTAAACCAAAATTTACCCCAATGGGAAATTTCTAATACTTTAGCTAAGTATTATATAATAACGTCAGCAGTAACTATTGCTAAAGAAAAATAGTATCATTTAGCTCACAATATTACGATACTCTTTCAACCTTCAGGGATCTATTCCCTCATTTATTTTATTATTATCGCAAAGAAGCCTCTCTAACTTTGGATAAGATTACAAAACTTAACTTACAACTTCATCTCCCACCCTTTTGCATATCTCCTGCCCCATAACATTTGCGCCTCTCTGTTTTTAATAATATGCCCATTCATTGGATTAATTTTCAATGTGCTATTGGTGCGTTGTGCAATATTGCCCAATAGAGCTAATGTGGTGCTGATAGCTCCAACGTTGATATCGGCTGCTAAAGGTGTGCTCTTTCTAATACCGTCTAAAAAGTTGCTAAAGTGGAATGAATCTAGTTGTTGACTCGGATTCATTGCATCGCCTTCTTTAAACTCTATATCACTTACAACATCCTTAATTAAATTGTTTTTTAAATCATAAATCTTATAAGTATTGCCCCCAGCAATAACCAATGTTCCTTTTTCACCATAAAACGCTGCTCCAACAGATGAGTTTTCAATATTTCGGCCATTACAACTACGGCCTTCCCATGAAATCATTTTTCCGCCATCATACTCAAAATTAACAACCTGAGTGTCTGGAAACTGCCAATCATCTTTATGCCAATAACGTCCGCCGCTAGAAGTAACTTCAGTTGGGAAAGACAATCCCATACCCCACCGAAGGATATCGATAAAGTGAACACCATTATTGCCTGATTCACCTGTACCCCAGTCATAAAACCAATGCCAGTTGTAGTGTAAATAATTATCTTTATATGCTCCAACTCTTGGTGCAGGACCTTGCCATAACTCCCAATCTAACCATTGGGGCACTGGCACAACATTTCCGGAGCCAATAGAAGCACGATTGTTAGTATACCATGCTTTTCCAAAGTAAACTTCGCCTATTGTGCCACTTTTCACCTCTTCAATGGCTTTAATTACATTTGTCCATGAACGACGCTGCATGCCCGTTTGAAGAATGCGATTGTATTTTGGAACAGCTTGCATCAATATTTCATTTTCGGCAGGGTTATGACTGGTTGGTTTTTCTAAATAAACATGCTTCCCCGCTTTTAGAGCCATAAGTGCACCAGGAGCATGCCAAT
The DNA here is from genome assembly GCA_964542545.1 of uncultured Dysgonomonadaceae bacterium. Classification (GTDB taxonomy): domain Bacteria; phylum Bacteroidota; class Bacteroidia; order Bacteroidales; family Dysgonomonadaceae; genus UBA2632. The sequence goes on from CAZIUT010000267.1 coordinate 1,266, forward strand.
GTTCGGGTGTTGCAATTACAACCCCATCAAAATCTTTCGACTCAAGCAATTTTCTAATATCTTTTTCTTCTTTTGGTGTGTTACCAGTAATGTCTTTTACAACTTTTATGCATTTGCCAGTCGCACGACTATCTACATCACATACATGACTTATTTCACAACCTTTTTCACTTGCAAAACCTCTGGCCAGTGCCGTTCCACGCGAATTTACTCCAATAGCTGCCAAACGAATACGATCGTTAGCACCCATTATGTTTTTATAACTCTTTGCACTAAAGCTGGGTAATGCGCCTCCCATAGATACTGCAGCAGTTCCTATTGCTATTTTTTTGATAAAACTTCTTCTAGTTGTCATTGTTAAAGATGTTATATATTCACTTCAAGTCTACTTTACAAAAATAGACATAAAAGCATAGTTTTATTCTCTAATAACGTAAATACATCATCAAAAAACGCATAAACACATTCATTTCACTAAAACAAATCTTATATTACCTATCTAAATTAGCGATTACATTTTACTGTGGCCATAACAATAATAGTTTTTAAAATCAAATTATAATCAGCTGAGTTTAGTAATCGCTCTTTTTAGCCTATTAATAAATTCAAACCCTTAAAGAAAAGCCCTATATATCATCACACAAAAAAAGGTGCAAAATAAGTTTCTCAACTTATTTTGCACCTTTTAAGTAATTAACAGCGGAAGCGGAGGGATTCGAACCCTCGGTACAGTTGCCCGTACGCAAGTTTA
>CAZIUT010000268.1:0-2003 GCA_964542545.1 uncultured Dysgonomonadaceae bacterium
TTTTTTTGAAATATCTAGAAATATTATACTTAAAGATAAATAAAGAGCGTGTGTTAGATTTCAATAAAGTTGCAATTTTCTCAAATAAAGTCTCATAAATACCCTTTTACAGAAATAGGCCTGAGCTTTTGTCAAATTATAGCATCTGTCCCCACAAATATATCATCCTCAATATCTATCATTGCATTTATTAAATAAACCCCCACATATGACTTAATATCACTCACCTTAATCTCCTTCTCATGAATAATTCCTGCATTTAGTAGTTGCCTCCTTTTTGTGCCTGCTAACAGGGTGCTTTTGGGAGTGTAAAGATTGCCTACATGGTCTTTGAAAACAACATTTGTAAAAGAGGTGTCTGTTACAAGCGTGTTTTTTATAATCAAAATATCATCCCCCTCACTATGTAGTGCTCGCAGCTTGTTTATAGCATCTCGGTTATGATATTTATAGGTGTAGTCGATGGTATTGTGCTCCGCCAGCGCTAAGCTGTTGATGCTTCGCATCTTATAAGGCTCAAAGTTTATCGAAACAATTTTGCTACCATACACAATTCGGCATTTCACTATATCCACAGCGTGTAAATGAATAGGTATAATATTGTTGCTTAGTTTTACGCGCAATGGTTTGGAGAAGAAGTTTTGTGTTGTGCGAAAAATTCGCTCAATGTGTGGTCGCGGATTAACAAACTCTCCGTTCATTATCTTTATTACTTCTATAAAAAGATGCTCGCTCATACAAATGGGAAATATATTTTATCTAAAGCCTCTTGATATTCTTTGTTGTAAATACTACTGTTTGTAATACCGCCACCACTTCTAAAAAAGAGATTGCCATTCTCCGTTTCTATAAATCTAATGAGCACAGCCGTATCAAGTTTTGAACCATCGAAGTATCCTGCAATTCCACAATAATAACCTCGTGATTGTCCTTCAGCCAAACGGATATAGGCTTCAGCTTTCTCCTTGGGCCAGCCCGTAATAGATGCAGCAGGCAGCATTGAGAATAGAATATCTCCCATTTGAGATAAATAATCACTGGGCAAATCCCCTTCAACCTCTGAGCTTACTTGCAGTAATGTTCTGTTTAACGATTCAATTTTATCGATATACCGGTGTTGTTTAATAACTACATTATGGGCAACACGGTTTAGCTCTTTTACTACCGATTGTGTTGTAGCAGCAAGCTCGGCTACCTCTTTTGGGTCATTTAGTATTTCTTGCTCAGCATTAAGCATTGATGCATCTATAGTTCCCTTCATTGGATTGGCTGATATCTTACCGTTTTCTATTTTCACAAACCTTTCTGGCGAAAAGCTTACATACTTTTCTGGAATATACACTTGATAGGGTGATTGACTACGTAAAAATATTTCTTTGCAGCTAATGTTTGTTTTTATAGGTGTTCTCACAGTAAGGTTCACCACATCAATCTCCCCATTTTTTAAACCTTTCTGCACAATATCAAACTTGCATTTATACTCCTCTTCTAAAATTGGAGTTGTCAGCATTTTGGGCTTTATAGTTTTCGCCAGATTTGTTGGTTTATTGCCTTTGCCATTAAAATGAAAGAGTACTTTGGTTTGGCTTGTTGGGTTTTCAATAAACAACCCTTCAGATAGCTCATAGTTTACAGTGAAAAAAAACGGAACTTGTTTTCTTGCCGCTCTATTAATGTTGATGCGTATTTTCTCCGAGTTAATAAATTGCATACTTTTAAATTAAATGTCAATTTAAATGTTGTGCAAATATATGAAGTTTTACACCCGAATCAATACTAACCTACACACATTAAGCAGACCATGTCTAAAAACATTATTAATTACATTTATATATACTATGAGCAAAGAAGCGGGTTAGATTGGAGATAATATGTTACTTTTGTATCTGTTACAACAATATTTTCAGATAAAAATTATATGTTTATATGGCGAGTGGAATGAAAACTCTGGCCAAGGAAACTGCAATTTATGGATTGAGCAGCATACTTGGTAAATTGCTTAG
>CAZIUT010000269.1:0-1989 GCA_964542545.1 uncultured Dysgonomonadaceae bacterium
TACACAAGAACAAATTTCGGATTTATTATTTGATTTAGCAAGTGAAAAAGGTGGGTAGTGTCCTAAAAACTACACACTTTATTGGACACTACCTATTATTTTGAGATACTATAACCTAAACTCCACTCAATATAATCTGCTGTGTTAAAGCCTTTCGCCTTGATGGCAATTCCTGCAAAAAGATTTTTGTGAACATAAAATCTGAGTCCAAGTCGTTGATAAATATCGCTGCTAAAGTAAAGTTTATTATCGTTGAATATTTCATAACCAATTCCAGCTTGCACTGCCAGGCGATTTGCTCTGAACTGACCGATAACTGAAACTGCAGAAAATATTTGATTTTGTTTAGATGCTAGTTTAATATCATCTTCATCAACTATAAGATTCCTGTTTTGATCTAAACCTATATCAAGCCCTATACCGTATTTGAAAATAGACCCTGTGGGTTTTAGGTATTCAACAGACATATTATATAGCGATACTGAATGTTCGTTGGGCGTAGAGGTGTGTTTTACCGATCTTCTACCAGAGGTTGCAATAATATTTAGTTCTACTGTATGTTCAAAATCTTTCGTTCTTAGTTGCTCTCTCGGGATAGGTTTTCTTGTAATTAAATTGTAACGTATCCCTACAAAAGGAGCAAAAAGATTAATACCTGCATTAGGGAATTTCATTGCACCATTTGAGAAATGGGTAACTCTTATTCCTCCATCTAAACTAACCCTATTGCCAAGATACCGCACATATTTTATTTTCCCATCTATATAAGCATTCCTATAAGAACCTATGGCTACATTAAAAGGATTATCTACATCGTCATAAGGCTCCCAGTTGTGACTTAAGCCAAAACTAAACTCATAATCGAAAGATGATTTTCCTTTTCGATAGAATGGAGCACCAAAAAAGAAATAGAGGGCTGCAGGATATCCTAGCTCTTCTTCATTAGAAAATACAATATTGTGAATACCTATACCATAATATGGTAAGTTGTGTGCATGATGCCATGCCTTATCTCCTGTTGTTTGCCAACCAATGCGTATATCTGTTGCTGAGAAGTCATTGATAGGTGTTTCTCTCCTATTATCACCTCTCACAAAATCATTAGATTGCAATACTATACCTTGCGTAAAATGTGTTTCGATGTACAAACCTGAATTTCGTCGTTTTTGGGCAAAGCCCGACGAGGCAATGAAAAAAAGAATAGATATAGCTATTAAGCTCCTCTTTATTATAAGCATAGGGGTATTAAAAAAGAGAGTTCGATTAATATTAATCTAAAATATTAACCGAACTCTAATTGATAAGTGTTTATTTTCTAGATACTCTTCTCAACATTCCACACAAAGGCTCGAAGCCCAAGTGCAGGAGTTTTCTCATCTAATTTTTTCAAAAAATCGAGTAGTCCATCCACTTGATGATCTTCAACTACAGTAATAATAGCATTGTTGAGTGCTGGCCATGCTTTTGAACCATAGTGTGGGTCGCCTGTGTTGCTGCCTCTACCTGTTAGTGGTTTCCACGATGTGAAACCACGAATGTTAAGGTGAGTCATCTCTTCGGTAATTCTATAATAGTGTGCTTGATTGCACGTAATAAATACTGATTTCATAAATTTTTATTTTAATCAATTACAATTGTCTGTTTTAAATTCTGTCTTTAGCATACAAAGGATAGATTTTTCTATGCTTTCTTCTTGTATTCATTACACCTCTCATTGCAAATATTGCATACAATGTTGGTACAATTACTAGAGTAAGAACAGTTGATAGAACTAAACCTCCAATAACACTAATACCCATAGTTTGCCAAAACTCTGACCCTTGTCCCAACGCTAATGCTAGTGGCAACATACCCAATCCAGTAGTAGCAGCTGTCATTAACACAGGACGTAGTCTTGAACGACCAGCATCTACAACAGAGTAAGTAATGGACAGGCCTCTATCTCTGTTTACATTGATATACTCGATAAGAATAATACCATTCTTAACA
>CAZIUT010000270.1:0-1989 GCA_964542545.1 uncultured Dysgonomonadaceae bacterium
GGCTCATCAAAAGACCAATCACCAATAAAATCACCACTCAAACAACTGCTTCCACCCATTCTATAAGTAGGTTTACCCTCTACAGGCTCTTGATAAGCACCACGAATACGAGGTTTGTAAGGCATCTCCAAACAGTCGGGCATGTGACATGCAAACGAAACATTGAGCATTGCAGTTTGCACATTGTCATTTACAACAATATCGTTTACAGTGGCAATCAACACCCCTGTTTGCCAGGCAAATGCGCTACCAGGCTCCATTATAATATCGAGATGCGGATAACGCTTTTTCAACGATTTAAGAAGAGATATAAGGTGTTCTGTATTATAGTTTTTCTCTGTCATCAAGTGACCACCACCCAAGTTAAGCCACTCAATATCTTTGAATAGATGGCCAAACTTCTCTTCTACAACTTCAAGGGTTTTCTCTAAATCATAAGAGTTGTTTTCGCACAAGTTGTGCAAATGCAAGCCTGACACTCCTTTAGGAAGCTTGTCACCAATAAGTGCATGTGTAACTCCTAAGCGAGACCCTGGTGTGCTTGGATTGTACAAATCTGTATCTACAACAGAATACTCTGGATTGATGCGCAAACCGCACTTAATGTCTTTGCCTGACTCAACTACTTGAGGGTAAAACCGCTCAAATTGAGACAAAGAGTTAAATGTTATATGACTACTATATTTAAGAAAAGTAGAAAACTCTTCGTCTGAATAAGAAGGTGCATAAGTATGTGCAAGACTACCCATCTCCTCAAAAGCCAATTGCGCCTCGTTTACAGAACTCGCTGTCGACTCTCCTATATACTCACGAATAATAGGAAAGGATTTCCACAATGCAAACGCCTTAAAAGCTAAAATAATATTCACATTGGCTTCATTCTTTACTGTTTTAATTAACTGCAAATTGTTTCTGAGTAGCCGCTCTTCCATTACATAGCACGGAGAGGGTATTTTATGTATATCTATCATTACTGGTCGTTTTAAAATTGTTATTAGATAACAAAGATAGGTTTTTAAAACATCTACTTAAAACTTCAAGGTTAAGATTCCATTTTTATGAGTTAAATTTCAAATTCTATCACTCAAGATTTGAAAAATAAGCGATGAATCTCATATCCACGATGCAAGATTTGAAAAAGAAACATTAAATGTTGAATTCACGCCTTAAGATTGAACGAATATGAGATAAAAGTCGAATCCAACGACGTGGTTTCAGAATTATTATATCTTTTTTTTAAAAACAAAAAATATAATCAATATTATAGTTATGGGTTATAACAAAAAAGAACCTGTTTTATAAAAAACAGGTTCTTTTATTTCTTTAGAGTTAATAGAATTAAATCATCTATTACTCATATAATAAGCTTGTTTATGCTTCAGCTTCTACAGCCAAAGGCATAACTGATACAAACGATCTATTGTTGCGTTTTCTACGGAAAACAACTTCTCCGTCTATCAATGCAAATAGCGTGTGATCTTTACCAATCCCTACGTTTTCTCCTGGATGATGTGCAGTTCCGCGCTGACGAACAATAATGTTCCCTGCTGTTACTGTTTGTCCACCATATATTTTCACGCCTAATCGTTTACTATGCGATTCGCGACCGTTCTTCGAACTACCTACTCCTTTTTTATGTGCCATTTTCTTCTATTTTTACTGATTAAGAAATAATGTCTTTCACTAATACTTGCGAAAACTGTTGACGATGACCGTTCAACTTACGATAACCTTTTCTTCTTTTCTTTTTGAAAACAAGAACCTTATCTCCTTTTACATGAGAAAGTACTTCTACAACTACTTTTGCACCTTCTACTACAGGAGCTCCGATAGTGATATCATCACCGTTTCCTATTAGCAAAACTTTTGCAAACTCCACAGTATCGCCTTCACTTGCGTTTATTCTGTGAACGAATAACTTTTGGTCTTTTTGAACTTTAAACTGTTGACCTTGAATATCTACTATTACGTACATACTATAAATAACTT
>CAZIUT010000271.1:0-1984 GCA_964542545.1 uncultured Dysgonomonadaceae bacterium
GCACGTACAGCTCAATATTTAGATGATATCAAAGATTTGGGCTTCCGTATGGCATTTAAAGGTGGTTTATCTTTCAATCTTGACGATATTATTATTCCAGAAGAAAAACAAGAGTTTATAGACGAAGGTTATGCAGAGGTGGAGCAAATATTGGATAATTACAATATGGGTTTCATTACTTATAACGAACGTTACAACCAAATTATTGACACATGGACACATGTTAACTCTAAGTTGTCAAATACTCTGATGAAGCAGATTACTGAAGACGACCAAGGATTTAACTCTGTTTATATGATGTTAGATTCAGGTGCTCGTGGTTCGCGCGAACAGATTCGTCAATTATCAGGTATGCGTGGATTAATGGCTAAACCACAGAAAAGTGGTGCAGATGGTGGTCAAATTATTGAGAACCCAATTCTTGCAAACTTTAAAGAAGGTTTGTCTGTATTGGAGTATTTTATCTCTACTCACGGTGCTCGTAAAGGTTTGGCAGATACAGCTCTTAAAACAGCCGATGCTGGATATTTAACACGTAGATTAGTTGACGTTTCGCAAGATGTTACTGTTACAGAAAGCGACTGTGGAACACTTCGTGGTTTAATTGCATCAGCTTTAAAGAGTAATGATGAAGTAGTGGCTTCGCTTTATGAAAGAATCCTAGGCCGTGTATCTGTCCATGATATTTATCATCCTCAAACAGGTGAACTTATCTTAAGTACAGGTGAAGAGATTACAGAAGATGTTGCAACTAAAATAGAAAATTCGCCTATAGAACGTGTTGAAATACGTTCGGTACTTACTTGTGAGTCACGCCAAGGTGTTTGTGCAAAATGCTATGGTAGAAATTTAGCAAGTGGACAAATGGTTCAAAAAGGCGAGGCTATTGGTGTTATTGCAGCTCAATCTATTGGTGAGCCTGGAACTCAGTTAACACTGCGTACTTTCCATGTGGGAGGTATTGCATCTAACATTGCATCAGAAAACCGTATTATAACTAAGTATGATGGTATTCTTCATATGGATGACTTGCGTACTGTTGATTCAACTGATAGTGAAGGCAAAGCTCATAAAGTAGTAGTTAGTCGCTTAGTTGAGATGCGTATAATTGATCCTAACACTAAAATTGTTTTATTGACACATAATGTGCCTTATGGAGCAAAGCTTTATTTTGACAATAATTCTAAAGTATCTAAAGGTGATTTAATTTGTGAGTGGGATCCATTTAATGCTATTATTGTTTCTGAAGCAGCTGGTAGAATTAAATTTGAAAACTTTATAGAAAACGTTACCTATAAAGTTGAATCGGATGAGCAAACAGGTTTAAAAGAGAGGGTAATTATAGAATCGCGCGATAAAACAAAAGCGCCATCAGCTCATATTTTGAATGAAAATGATGATATCTTACGTACCTACTCCCTTCCTTTGGGAGCCCATCTTGTAAAAAATGAAAATGATCATATCAATACTGGTGATATATTAGTTAAAATACCACGTGCTGTTGGTAAGTCGGGTGATATTACTGGAGGTTTGCCACGAGTAACAGAGTTATTTGAAGCAAGAAATCCTTCTAATCCTGCTGTTGTTTCTGAAATTGACGGAGAAGTTAGTTTTGGTAAAATTAAAAGAGCAAATCAGGAAATTATTGTTACTTCAAAACTTGGAGAAACCAAAAAGTATTTGGTTCCATTATCTAAACAAATTCTTGTTCAAGAGAATGACTACGTACGTGCTGGTTTAGCTCTTTCGGATGGTGCTATTACGCCTGCAGATATATTGGCTATTAAGGGTCCAACTGCTGTGCAAGAGTACATTGTGAATGAGGTTCAAGACGTTTACCGTTTACAAGGTGTGAAGATTAATGATAAGCATTTTGAGGTAATTGTTCGTCAAATGATGCGTAAAGTTGAAGTTATTGAGCCAGGAGACACACGTTTCCTTGAGCAAAAGCTTGTTGACAAACACGAAATCATGGAAGAGAACG
>CAZIUT010000272.1:0-1923 GCA_964542545.1 uncultured Dysgonomonadaceae bacterium
TCCCAGAAAAAGCGCATTGCCATCAATTTACCATTAAAAATAGCGCCCTTTGCAACTAACAAAACCACAAAATCACAAAACAACAAAAAAACAAAATCACACAACTACCAACCAACAAAAAAAAAGCTCCCAACTACAAGAGTCAGAAGCTTTTAATTTAAACACAATGTAGTATTACATTTTCACTACACCACTAAGCATTATCACCACCTGAAGATTGCTGAGTTAGATCGTCAAATCCTGTAGTCGTCTTCTTCCGTTCAAAACTTTCGTCCGAAGCATCATTAGTTGTCCCATTACCGTTTGGCTGCGCCATCGATGAAACATCCAACTTCTTTATCGAGGAAAGATAAGTAGGTAATATGTCAGTCGAACCATTATCATCATCCATAGTCACCTGCACCTCCGTAGAAGCACCAGTTGCTGTAGACTCGTTCGATTCTTCCTCCTGCTCATTCATACCATCTTCCACCTCTTGGTTCTCCTTCTCTTCGCGTCTCCTTCTTGCACGTGCATCACGTATAACAACCTTTCTTCTAAGTAGATACATCAAAGCATCCAGCTCATTTATCACAGGCTCGTAATCCACCTCAGTGTTCCTAAAGGGCGCTATCTCCAGCTCTCTAAAGATAAGCTCAACAGCTTCAAGAATTTCATCCTCAATCTGCTTTGTAGGCTCTTTGTGACGTTGCGAAATTAAGTCAACCCTCTTTGCCGAAGTGCTAATTACTTTCTTGAGCGCCATACTCAAATTATCCACAAAATCCATAAAACCATGATCCACTATAGCTTCGCCCAACTCCTCGTTGTTTTCCACCTCTTTCAGAAAACCATTAATTCTATCCTCTAGCTCTTCTCGATTCTTCGATGCATTCAAACCACGCAGATAACCATTAATATGGGTGTCAAGAACCAGTAAATCTTGCTCGTCATGCGACTTGCTTAGTGTTCTCAAGTGCAACCTTATGGCACTTGCACACAGCACAAGCTTCTCGCGCAGTGGCTTCAGAGCCAGTCGAACATGATCTACTCCATGGCGAATTTTCAGCTTCTCTATTTCGGGCTGTTTAGCTACTAGCAAACCGAACAATGGTTCTATTTGCAACAATTCAGGATTGTGTTTCTGCACAATGCCTATTACTCTATCGCCTATATGCGATACCTCCGATTTTCGGAGCTTCGAAACTGCAACTCTGGTAATAACCAGTTTTTTCTTGTTCTTAATCATAACAAGTGTTGTTTTATGTGCAATATCCACTTTTTTGTATATTTTTAGAAATTGCTCCTGCAGTAGCCGCTTCTGCTATATAACTTGGTAGTATTGCACTGTTTATAATAAAAACGTACGCGACTTTCACGTACGCACTGCAATGATAGTAATAATAATTCAAACAGCAGTCTAAAACACCTTTAAAATGATACATTTGTTGATAAGTTTTTAATGAAAAAAATTACATCGTTGATATAGTGGTGTTTACATATTTGTAGAAAATATTTTACTTACACATTATAAGCAGATATAGCTTAAAATAGATTTTTATTGTCCCAATCAAACTAATACTCACTCATTACTATATATAATCCTATAAATAAAGTTACTATCATCAGGTAATTTTGATATTTTGCACTAAATATTCACGGTTTAATGAGCACTACACATGCTCGCATCAATATGGTTAATGTTAACATACATCTTATCATAATTCACCCTTATTTTGATATTTACTAACTTTTGTTGGTGGTGTCTGAATTGTAAACCACAAATTCCCCAGATTTAATTAATTGATAATGGCTCCTTTAATCCGCCCCCAAACCCCCTCAAGGGGGCTTTGGAGTGTATAAAAAACAATGATAGCAGTATAGATTAAATATTTTGCTTGCCGCTCCTTAACGAATCCTTTTGTTTGGCTTTCCTAGAAAAAA
>CAZIUT010000273.1:0-1911 GCA_964542545.1 uncultured Dysgonomonadaceae bacterium
GGGTTAATATAGTAGGAAACTTTGTTAGTAATAAAAACATATCAACTATCACACATATTTCGTACTTTTGCAATACCAATTACAGATAAAACAGCAATTCATGACTCATTATCTCAATTTGATAAAGAATACTATACAAAAAATATGGTTAAATGTGTTTTGGAAAAACCCACCCCATTTGTGGGCACTTAAAGTAACAGTTTCCATTGCCATATTAGTTATTTCGACCGAACTTCTGTTCGACAATTCTTTTATTGCCACTACTTTAGCATTAGGTGTTGTGGCAATGGCACTGGCCGAAACAGATGTGCACCCACGCGGACGATTAAAATCGGCGGGTATTTCACTACTCCTATTTTTAGTGTCAAGCAGTATTGTTAGCTTATTAACCCCCTATCCAATTCTGTTTGGTATTGCGTTGGGAGCAATGATATTCTCGCTTAGCCTGCTAGCGGGCATCAACTATCGTTTGCAAGGAGTAACCTTTGGCACATTGCTCATCATTACATATACCATGTTGGGAGTGAATGCAAGCGAACAGTGGTTTCATCAGCCATTGCTATATGTGATAGGTGCGTCTATCTATTCCATTGTTTCGGTGCTATTGCTCTATTTTAGACCACTAAGATTGCTACGCGGTGAACTTTCTAACGGATTTTCTTATCTGGCCGAATATATTTACGTAAAAGCCAAACTGTTTCCTAGCAAACCAGAAGAACAAGATAGAATAAGGAATCAGTTGGCTCAGCAAAGCATACAATTAGCACAACAAATTGAAGTGTGCAAAAGAGACTTGCACAGCTATTCGGCCGAGTCGGATGCAAAAATGCGCAAAGTTGTAGACACTTATTACTGCAAATGGTTTCTCTTACAAGAAATGCAAGAGCGTGCCACATCAAGTCATGAGCAATACGATATTTTGAGTGGACAGGTTAGGAATACCGATTTAATTGAAGGCTTTGGACAGTTGATGCGCCAAATTGCAAGAGCCATGCAGCTATATGCAGAATCGCTACTCACCGAAGAAACATACAAACACCCCATATCGCTAGTGTGGACAATATCAGCATTGCAAAACATGCTAGATGTAGAAAAAGAAACCAACGAAGCCCACTACTCCACCCTCTCTTTACTAATGAAAAATCTAAGCGGTTTGGAGCAGAGCTTGCGAAACGCAGATAAACCTGAGCGACAAGTTGAAGCCCCCGATTTCAACTATCAACGTCCTCAACGCAAAAAACTTTCTAGCATTCTCACACCGCAACATCCCCGTTTTCGTTTTGCGGTTCGACTAACGCTCTGCATGGTTTTAGGCTATAGCATTATGCATTTTTTCAATATCGAAAAAGGTGCGTGGATATTACTCACATCGCTCATTGTGGTTCAGCAAACATACAGTGCCACTCGCCAGCGGCTATTTCATCGTATATTTGGAACACTGATGGGAGTAGTGCTTGGTGTGGGGTTGGCACAATTGCTACCCACCCTCACCGGACAAATATTGTTGATGCTAGGCACAATTTATGCTTTTTTCTTTTGGTTGAAAAAGAACTATACCATTGCAGCCATCTTTATTACTATTTATGTGTTGGCAGCCTTCAATTTGCTTGCAGGACAGGGTGTAGCTGTAATGACTCCTCGCATTATTGATACCCTCATTGGTGGTTTTCTGGCTTATATAGTTGTGCGCTTTATATGGCCCGACTGGCAATACAAACAACTGCCTGTTTTACTGCACACGGCAATTGACAAGAACAAGCGCTATTTTCAAAGTATTTACGACGCTTCGGTTACCGAAACTGAATATTTAGAGATACGCAGAACTGCAAACAACGCCGACAATGCCCTCACATCGGCGTGGAAAGATATGCGCCGTGAACCTAAAAGCAAACGACGCTATCAGCAAAAAGC
>CAZIUT010000274.1:0-1893 GCA_964542545.1 uncultured Dysgonomonadaceae bacterium
ATAATGTCGTCTTGTTTTACTCCAGCGGCTATAAGAGTATCGGTTGCACCTTTTAACAAGCTTTCGGTTATCGGAGAGTTCCACTCAGAAACTACTATACCTACTATTTTATTTTTACCAGATGGTATTGTTGTGTTCTCTGCGCGAGATTTTTCTAATAGTGTTGACATGAATTATTATTACAACGATAAATTAAATAATTTATTACTTGCTCAATTTCGCTTGCTCAATATACTTATCTGCCTCCTGTCCTTCGGGTGAGTTTAGGTAAGTTTTTTTGATTGTTTCAAATGTTTCAATTGCTTTATCAAAACTCTGAGCATGTAGATAGGCCAATCCTGCTTTTTTGTAATAGATAGGGGAAAGAAGATTGTCATCTGCAGCTTTCGCAGCTTTCAGAAACTGGCTAGCAGCTTTGTCGCTCATATCCATATTCATATACACGTCGCCAACAGCACCCGAAACGGCAGGGGTGATTAATTTGTCGCCACCTTTAAATTTCTTTAAATAATTTAGTGCTTTTTCATTATCACCTAAACGACTATATGAAATTCCTGCATAAGCTTTTGCTAGGTCTGCAGTTTTTGTGCCACCAAACTGATTTATTACTTCTTCAAATCCAATATAATCATTTCCGTTGCCAAAAAGGGCAAGTGAGTCTTGTTGGTTTTGAAAATAGCGTTCACCTTTAAATATGGCTGCTTGAGCTTTTTCGTTTTTAGGTTTCTTGTACAAATTGTGATAAGCTAAAAAAGCTAATACCACTACTATTACAATCCCTAAGCCAATCATAATGGCGTTTTGGTTTTTCTCTATAAATTGCTCTGAACTTGATAAAGCTTCGTTTATGCTCTCTAAGTTCGTTTCAGGACTTGCTTCTCTCTGTTTTTTCGACATTTTATAATAAAATAAAAAGGGTTTAAAATTGCAGTTGCAAAAGTAAAGGTTTTTAGCTGATATATAAAATTATAACGGGTGTTTTTTTAAAGTTATTTGTATCACATTAATCTTTTAACTACGTTTGCAGTCTAATCCTTTACAAAGAACGGGTTTTTAATTATTTTAGAACAAATACAAATGAAAAGAATTTTATTTATAATTGGTTTAGTATCTACCTTTGTTTTAGGTGGAAGTGCTCAGAATCAAATTGAAAATGTGTTTTCAAGTGTACCGGAAGTAAATGGAAAAGTTGTATTTCAGCAGTTTATACATACCCATCAAGGGTTGAGTGAAGACCAAAGTTATTCACTCTTATATAAATGGGGCAAAGACAACTATGCGGGTAATCCACTTTTATCGGGTATTCGTTTTAATGAAAAAGATAAGAGTATTACAGTGAGCTCTAAAGTAGAGCTGTTGTTGCCCGAAGGTAGCGATGGTGTTCGTCAAAAAAAGATGATGAATTATCGCTTCGATGCATCTATCACTAATGCTGGTTGCGTATTAATTATAAGAGATGTTACTTATCAAGATACTGATAAGAGTAAAAGTTTATTTCCTAAATTAGCCTCAGCCGAAGATATGATTACCGATAGTGCGATAAATTCAAACTCGGGTGATATAGAATTTAAGTCGAATTTACGCAAAGGAACACTATACTTTTTAAATGAGTTGTATAACGATTTAAAGGGAGTGCTTTCTGTTGCAAATTAATTTTGAAGAGTGTAATAGGCGCAAATACAAAGATTTAAAAACAGTTATATTGATTTTATCTGTCAATTTATTTGGTAGATAAAAAATATATGGCTAATTTTGCGCCCTGATTTCGCTAAAAGAGAAGAATAAAGAACAAGATAGTAATATATAACAATAATAGAGCCATGGCCAAAATTTGTCAAATAACAGGAAAAAAAGCAATGGTTGGAAATAACGTTTCACATTCAAATACAAAAA
>CAZIUT010000275.1:0-1890 GCA_964542545.1 uncultured Dysgonomonadaceae bacterium
ATATAAATTAGATAAAGATTAAATAAGAAATGAGACATAATAAAAAGATAAATCATTTAGGGCGTACATCATCTCATCGTAAAGCTATGCTTTCTAATATGGCTGCGTCATTGATTATGCATAAACGCATTTTTACTACTGTTCCAAAAGCTAAAGCATTAAAGAAAGTAGTTGAGCCCATTATTACAAGGTCCAAAGAAGATACTACTCATTCAAGAAGAATCGCTTTCAAAACACTACAAGATAAAGAAGCTTTAACAGAGCTTTTCCAAAATGTTTCTCAGAAAGTTGGTGATCGTCCTGGAGGTTATACTCGTATAATTAAAACAGGCAATCGCTTAGGAGACAACGCTTCTATGTGTTTTATTGAATTGGTTGACTATAATGAGAATATGCTTAAAGATACTTCTGCTCCAAAACCGACAAGAAGACGTCGTACTCGCAGAACATCTTCAAATGTAGCAGCAACTTCTCCAGCAACTGGAACAATGGAAAATAAAGAAACTGATGTTTCTGATGAGTCAAAATCGTCTGAGCCAAAAGGCGAATAATGATTACTCAAAACAGATAATGATTAAAGATTAGATATCTTTAAAATCACTTTTTTATATAAAACGTTGCAGATATATTTCTTGCAGCGTTTTTTTATTTTCATTCTGTTCATAAGTTCTATTAATCTTGTATCATCTGTTTTTAAAAGAATATATATATCAACTAATTATTTATTTGTTTGTTATAAGGTTGATAACTTGCAAATTTTAATAGATTGCTACTTGTAAAAATCAACATATCTCAACTTTCAAAATATTATCTATTGCTTTACACTTTCTATATTAAACAACCATTTTAAATTATAAAATATGCGTATTAAAGATATTCTTCAAGTTATTGAAACTCTTGCTCCATTACCCTTGCAGGAAGTGTATGATAATAGTGGAGTTCAAGTTGGCGATTCAAATAGAGAAGCAACCGGTGCACTATTTTGTATTGATATTACAGAGGAGGTTATTGATGAAGCAATATCTTTGAAGTGCAATCTTATCATAGCTCATCATCCTATAGCATTTAAACCTTTCAAATCATTGACAGGGAGAAGTTATATTGAGCGTTGCATGATAAAGGCTATCAAAAACGACATTACTCTCTATGCTGCACATACCAATCTTGATAACGCAAATGGAGGAGTCAACTTTAAGTTAGCAAATATGTTAGGGCTTGAAAACGTAAGGGTTTTGACTCCAAAAAGTAATTCTTTACTTAAATTCATTACAACGGTTCCTCATAGTCATGCTGAGAGTGTAAGGAATGCAATATTTAATGCTGGTGCAGGCAATATTGGTGCTTACGATAATTGTAGCTATAACATAGAGGGTGTTGGTACATTTAGAGCTAATGATAGTGCTGATCCTCATGTTGGAGAAGTAGGCAAAATGCACTTTGAGCCCGAAACTCGTATAGAAACTATAATTCCTGCAATGAAGAAAAACGAAGTTGTGCGTGCTCTCATAGCAGTCCATCCTTATGAAGAGCCTGTTTACGATTTATATCCTATTGCCAATGAATGGTCACAACATGGATCAGGCATAGCAGGGGTGTTGCCAGAAGCTATGTCAGAGCAAGATTTTCTTTATATGTTGAAAGACGTTTTTAAATTGCATCATGTTAGTCATTCACATTTTAGAGGCAAAGAAATTCGTGAGGTGGCGCTATGTGGAGGGAGTGGTGCTTTTTTAATTGAACAGGCTATCGATTATGGTGCAGATGTTTTTATTACAGGCGAAGCCAAATACAATGATTTTTACGATGTTGAAGATAAGCTACTGCTTGCAGTTATAGGACATTACGAGTCTGAGATTTGCACAAAAGAGATTTTTTATGATGTAATATCCA
>CAZIUT010000276.1:0-1890 GCA_964542545.1 uncultured Dysgonomonadaceae bacterium
GTAATTAATAAAGTTAGACATTATATTATTTGAAAAACGGTTGCAAATATACTCTGTTTTTTCGAATAAACCAACTCATTGTTGGATAATATCGATATTATCGCCCTCATTTACATATCTATACTACTTATCTCACATTTTTATGATTGCTTACATTAAAAGAGGAGACTGTTGGTGTAATACAGTGAATGTGTTAAGTTTATGTTTTGAGATGAATAAAAAAAGACTGTTTCAATTATTTTGAAACAGTCTTACTATATTTCTAGATGTAAATATTGAAGTTTATATATAGTTCTTTATAAAAGTAGACCATTTGAAACTTCATTTCGTGTAGCTTTACCAGCCAATGTTTCTACCAATTGTAAACCAAACTGTATAGCAAAGGCGGGACCTTTACCTGTGGTTATATTTCCATCAACTGTAACAGCTTCGTCTGTTATTTTAGCTTCAATAAGTTCGGCTTCAAATCCAGGGTAGCATGTAGCGTGTTTGCCTTTTAGCAAACCCATACCACCAAGCACCATTGGTGCAGCACATATTGCGGCAACTTGTTTGTTCTTCTCAAATGCCTCTATTTGTTTTTTAACTCCTTCGTGCTCTTGTAAGTTTTTTGCTCCTGGCATTCCACCTGGTAGCACTAACATATCATATGAAGCAAAATCTACCTCATCAAAAAGTTTGTCGGCAACAACTGGTACATTATGAGCACCTTTTACTTGTTTTTCTTTACTTATTGATACGGTAGTTACTGAAATTTCTGCTCTGCGCAATACGTCTATTATAGTTATTGCTTCTATTTCTTCAAATCCTTCTGCTAAGAATACAATTACTTTTTTCATGTCTTATTTGTTTTTTAATTGAGATTAAACTTATAGGTAATAGTTCCTTGCTGATTGTCGGGACCGCTTATTGAATTAAATCTAGTGCTTTTTGCTGCTTTTAATGCTTCATTAAGCAAAGCAGAATTTGGAGCTTGTGTTCCTTTACCTATTTCAGCACTGATTACATCGCCTTTATTATTAACTGTTATATTAATAATAACTTTTCCATAATCATCTACGGTGTATTTGGGCTCTTTTAAACCGCCACTGCCTACTTTTCTTCCTCCTAAATCGTAGGTTCCAATGCCTCCCTCACCAAGCTTAGCACCTTGATTTGAACTACCTGTAGATTCTCCTTGAGTACCATCTCCTTCTGTTTCTCCTCTATTGGCATTTTCCGCTTTACCAAATGCTCCTGAAACTTGATTTTTGATATCCTGCTTGCGAGCTTCTTCCTCGCGTTTTTTCCTTTCAGCTTCAGCCTGTTTGCGACGTTCTTCTGCGCGTCTAATTTCCTCTTGACGCTTTTTCTCTTCTTCCTCTTTTATTTTCTGCTCTTTAATTACAATTGATGGGTCATCAATTTGGGCTATTAAGGGTACTTCAGAATGTGTGTTTTGTGGAGTAGGTATCTCCATTACTTCCTCAGGAGTAATATCTACCATGGGAGCCTCTTCATATCCAGCAGCATCTTCCATACTTCCAAACATTACAGGTATACCTCCCAATTCTTCAGAAGGATTAGCAAGAGTGAAAAAAGAAAACAAAAGAATGACCAACAACAACACCATGAAGATAGTTGTTCCAATCATGCCTGTTATTTTTTCTTTTGTTATCATTAGTTTTTGTATGCTTTAGGTGGTGTATGTAAAGAGTGACAACTCTATATAACTAACCTATTTAGGTCGCGTCATTAAAACCATTTTGAATTTGTGTTTGTTCGCAATATCCAAAACTTTAATTATCTCACGATAAGGAACACTTTCATCAGCATATAGTGCTACAAATATATTCGGGTCTTCGCTATACGACGATTCTAGAAAAGGTGTTATTGCTTCAAAAGGCACTT
>CAZIUT010000277.1:0-1839 GCA_964542545.1 uncultured Dysgonomonadaceae bacterium
AGCCAAATATGGCCGATGTATTGAATCCCTTAGAGTTTATTCTTGGATTTCTAATGAATGCATAATAAGAGCGATAGATGAGTGCATAAGCATCGAGGAGGAAAAGTTTTTTTCTCATAGTTATATTGGAACAAAAATATTGTTGTTTAGTTTAAATGAATTTACTGGCAAGAGTTTAAGTACAAAAAAAGCTTGCTAGAATACTTAATAGAATGTAAAGTTACAAATAAATGTTGCTATCAGATGATTTATTTTTAAATTTGTAGTTAATTTACATCATTCAATGGATTACAAAAACCTTGCAGTTGCCACAATTAGCGAAGAGTTGAAGCAATTCGACTTGTTGTATAGTTCAATCAGAAGTGAGAATGCTCAACTTCAAGAGATGATTGAACATATGTATAAGGCTGATGGTAAAAAAATTCGGCCTATTCTTTTGTTGCTCACAGCAAAGGCATTGGGCGAGGTAAATGAAAGCACCTACCATGCTGCTGTAACCATAGAGCTTTTGCACACAGCTGCGCTTATTCACGACGATGTGGTGGATGAAGCTGATATGAGAAGAGGTCAACCCTCACTAAACAGTGTGTTCGATAATAGAAAAACCGTGCTTTGTGGCGATTTCTTCCTTTCTTCGGCACTCACACAAAGTGTACTTACCAACAACTTAGAGATAGTGTCTGTTATTGCCAACTTAGGCAAGAATCTTTCAGAAGGAGAACTTATGCAACTTGTTCTGGCTGATGAGATTATTATTGATGAGAGTGAGTATTTCAATGTAATTAAAAAGAAAACTGCTTCGCTATTGAGCGACTGTATGCGATTGGGAGCTCTTTCAGTGAATGCCGACAAGGATGTGGTAGAAAAATTTGCTGAGTTGGGCGAGTTGATTGGTATAGGAGTGCAATTGCGTGATGATATTTTTGACTATTACGACGACAATATTGGTAAACCAACTGGTAACGACATTAGAGAGGGTAAAATAACCTTGCCTCTCTTGCATGCATTCAAAAACACCAGCAATGAAGAATACAAACAAGCCATGTCTATTGTTCAAAGCAAGAACTTTACCGATGAGAATATAGGCTATCTTATCAATTTTGCTAAAGTAAACGGTGGAATAGAATACACCTATTCTGTTTTGGAACAGACAATTGAAAAAGCCAAAGAGATTGTAACTACCATGAAGTTTTTATCAGATGATTTGGAAGAGTCTTTTCTTGCTGTGATTCAATATCTGAAAGAGCGTAAATATTAGTAGAGTAGGGCGGAGCCAGTTTTGTAATTGATCTGTTTTTTCTTTCTCATCAACATCGCTATCCTTCTGAAACCCGTATTATTCATCCATCTTTTAATCCAAAAAAAGAGACACTACAAAGTAGCATCTCTTTCTTAATATTATAGTATGCTTATTATAGCATACTTGTTGTTATTTCTTAGGCAACTCTTTTATTCCCATATTCCATAATGTAAAGGCATAAATATCTGCATACTGCTCTATAGTTTTGCTTACTGGAGTTCCTGCTCCGTGACCAGCATTCGTTTCAATGCGAATCAATACAGGATTTGCGCCAGTTTGTTTGTCTTGTAACTCTGCTGCAAATTTAAAACTATGAGCTGGAACAACTCTATCGTCATGATCTCCAGTCAATATTATAGTTGCAGGATATTCTACTCCCGCTTTTACATTGTGCACAGGAGAATATCCGAGAAGATATTTAAACATCTCCTCACTATCTTCCGCTGTTCCATAATCGTAAGCCCAGCCTGCTCCTGCTGTGAATGTGTGGTAACGTAGCATATCTAATACTCCCACTTGAGGAATTACAACTTTCATCA
>CAZIUT010000278.1:0-1836 GCA_964542545.1 uncultured Dysgonomonadaceae bacterium
TTAAAGCTTATTTTTGCCATAACAAACTGTTTTATAATGCTTTAAAGATAATAAAAAGCGAGCCTATAAACAACTAAAACAATACGAAAATATGATGTTTTACAACATAAAAAAAGGATGTCCAAAACTTATTGGACACCCCCTTGGATAATTCTTAACCAATGTATCTAATTAATTGGTTTCGTATAATTCTATTTGTTTTGTTACATTTTTTAGAACTAATATGCTACTGTTTATTTCTCCTGGTAAGACGCATCCATATCACTAAAGATGTAATACAAATGGTAGAAAATATTATAGGCATTTGTAGATTGGTTTTCAAAACATCCGATTCATCTAAGTATGCAAGTAGATAGAGGGGTGTAGCCGCTCCAAAGATATACGTACTGGTTTTGAAAACTTTAATCTGCATGAGTCTTTTTTCTACTTTCCACATCAACTCTGCTTTTTCCGCAGGATATGTAGAATAAACATAGTCCTTTCTTTTATAATATTTCATGGATAAATCATAGAAGAAGAAATATACCATGACAGCCCATAAAACAACCGCAATATATAGATATTCTTTCCAAATATACCCACTGCCGTGTTTGTGATAAGCAAGAAAATTAGCCCACAATTCAAATAATACTACTCCGATGATTGCTATTTTTATAGATTTTCGTTTCATCTTTTTGTAGTTTGTCATCGGGTAACATTTCTTTAACTCAAAGCTCTTTACTGTTTATTGTTAAATTATTGCACTTCCCATCCTAGAGCACTAGCTCCAAGAACAGCAGCATCGCTCTCTTTTAATTGCGAGAAAAGTAATTTTACTTTGTCTTTATAGATAGAAAGAAGGTTTTTCTCCATACTCTCTTTTATTGGATCCATTATCAGGTCGCCCGCTCTTGCTAACCCTCCAAATAGAATAATAGCTTCTGGGCTAGAAAATGCTACGAAATCGGCAAATGCTTCCCCTAAAATTTCTCCTGTAAATTTAAACACCTCTTTTGCCATTTCATCTCCTGCTATAGCAGCATCGTATACATCTTTTGATGTTAGGCTATCTATAGGGGTTTTGCGAAGCAGTGAGTTTACATCTGATCTCAAGTCTAGATATTCGCGCGCAGTTCTTGCTACTCCAGTAGCTGAGCTGTATGCTTCTAAACAACCTGCACGGCCACATCCGCAAAGTCGCCCATTGTTGCGTCGCATAATTACGTGTCCCAACTCTCCAGCGAAACCATCGTGTCCGTACACCAACTCTCCATTGATTACTATACCGCTACCAACACCTGTTCCTAGCGTTATAACCATGAAGTTTTTCATTCCTTTAGCACAACCATATGTCATTTCTCCAATAGCAGCTGCATTGGCATCGTTGGTTAATGCAACAGGAATACCTATTCTTTTCTCCATTATTTCTACAAAAGGAATTACACCTTTCCAACGCAAGTTTGGGGCAAACTCAATACTACCAGTGTAATAGTTGCCATTTGGTGCACCTACACCAATCCCTTTGAAGTCTTCTTTGGTGCCTACTTGTTTTATAAGTAATTCAAGCGCCTCGCAAAGCTCATCTATGAAACCTTCAATTTTTTCGTGTTTTCCTGTTTGGATACTTCCGCTCTTCAGAATTTGACCTCTTTTGTCAACTATGCCGAAAACTGTGTTTGTTCCGCCTACATCTACACCTATTGCATAGGGTTTGTCAATGTTCATGTTGTTATGTTTTATATGTTGTGCAATTAGAAATACTTGTAACGGCAAATATACATAATTTTTGTTTGATAACCTGTGTTCGATTAATATTTAGGGTAATTTTTATGAAAAAACCATTGTAAAATAAGGCGA
>CAZIUT010000279.1:0-1829 GCA_964542545.1 uncultured Dysgonomonadaceae bacterium
CGACTATAAGAATATTTTGTTCCAAAAAAATCAACTTGCACAGAGTGGTCAATTATTAGATCGACAGGTATCAATGGATTGATACTATTCGGGTCTCCCCCTTTACGGGCAACTTCAGCGCGCAGAGCAGCAATATCTACAACTGCAGGTACACCTGTGAAATCTTGCATCAAGACACGTGCAGGTTTGAACGGGATATCTTTATCTACAGCTTTGGGTTTCCAATTCAGTAGTGTTTCTACGTTCTCTCGTGTCACTGCAAAGTTATCGTAATTGCGCAATGCATTTTCCAGTAAAATACGAATAGAGAAAGGCAATTTTTCTATTGCGTATCCTTGTTTCTGCAATTCGGGTAGGCTGTAGTATGTGAGGCTTTTACCGTTAACTTCTAACTTTTGTTTTATCTTAAATATGTCATTTCCCATGATGATGTTTTATTTTATTGTGTTCTGTAAGTTGATTCCTAATTTTTAGACTTTTATGTGAGTTCCTTAATTAGATACTAACACATCATCTAAATTCTCTTTTAATTTGGTTAAGAACTGTTCTGTTGTAAGATAATCTTTGTTTAGCATATTCTTTCCGTGTACCAAAAGTGCCAAATCTTTAGTCATTTGTCCGCTTTCCACAGTCGAGATACAAGCTTCTTCTAAAGTTTTGCAGAATTTGAGCAATTCATGATTGTTATCCAATTTAGCACGATGTGTCAAACCACGCGTCCAAGCGAAAATTGATGCAATGGGGTTGGTAGAAGTAGCTTTTCCTTGCTGATGCTGGCGGAAATGTCTGGTAACAGTGCCATGCGCTGCTTCCGCTTCCATGGTTTCACCATCAGGTGTTATCAATACAGATGACATTAAACCCAGCGAACCAAACCCTTGTGCTACAATATCAGACTGTACATCGCCATCGTAGTTTTTACAAGCCCACACAAAACCACCTTCCCATTTTATAGCAGCAGCTACCATATCGTCTATTAAGCGATGTTCATAGGTGAGACCTGCTTTATTAAAGGCATGTTTAAATTCTTTTTCATACACCTCTTCAAAAATATCTTTGAAACGTCCATCATAAGCTTTCAAGATGGTGTTTTTAGTAGAAAGATAGAGCGGATACCTTTTGGTGAGTGCCATTTGAAAGGATGAGCGGGCAAACCCATAAATAGACTCATCCGTGTTGTACATGGCCATAGCAACACCATTACCCTCGAAATCGAATACTTTCCAACTCTGAGTTTCCCCTTTATCATTTGTGAAGCTTAATGTAAGTGTCCCTTTTTCGGTAATTACTTTATCTGTTGCTTTGTACTGGTCTCCATAAGCATGTCGACCAATTATAATTGGTTTAGTCCATCCCTGCACATAACGAGGGATATTACTCATAATAATGGGTTCTCTAAATACAGTGCCACCTACAATATTACGTATAGTTCCATTGGGAGATTTCCACATCTCTTTCAAATCAAACTCTTCCACACGGGCTTCATCGGGTGTGATGGTTGCACATTTAATCCCCACATTATGTTTTAAAATAGCGTGAGCTGCATCTATGGTGATTTGATCGTTGGTTTGGTCTCTATTTTCAATACTTAAATCGTAGTACTTTATATCTAAATTTAGGTAGGGTAATATCAAGTTTTCTTTGATGTTGCGCCATATTACTTGCGCCATTTCATCTCCATCCAGCTCTACAACTGGATTTTGAACATCTATTTTAATCATACTTATTCATTTAATGAGGGGCAAGAAATTGCCGACTCCTAGCCCCTAAATTAATTATTTATCTTCTTATCGTTCGCTCATTGGCACAAAGCTTTGTTGTTCTCTTAC
>CAZIUT010000280.1:0-1813 GCA_964542545.1 uncultured Dysgonomonadaceae bacterium
TTTTGTTGTGATTTACTTAAAAATCGACCCTTAATATATATATATAGGTTTTATTATTCAGCTTCTTCGCCTTTGCGCTGGCCCAGTTCTTTATCAAGCATATAAATAGCATGACCTTTATCGCCAATCAGGTTTAGAGCATCTATAATTTCTTGTACAGACTCTTCTTCTTCTACTTGTTCGCTCACGAACCATTGTAGCATATTTTCTGTGGCATAGTCCTTCTCTTCGCGTGCAAGTGTAACTAAATCATTGATATTTGCAGTAACAACTTTTTCGTGCGCCAGAGAGTCGCCAAAAGCTTTTAAAAGTGAATCCCAGCTTGTTTCTACTTTGTCTAATGGCTGTAGCAATACTTTGTTTCCTTTTGAAGCCATATATTCCATAAGCTTCATTGCGTGCTCTTGTTCTTCGTGAAACTGCTCTGCGAACCAATTGGCAACTCCTGGAAGCCCTTTATGGGTAAAATGTGCCGACATGGATAAATAGAGATATGCCGACCATAGCTCTACATTGATTTGTTTGTTGATTGCGTTTTCTAATTTTTTGCTTAACATAATTTTTTTGTTTTATAATTTAGTTGTTTACTTAGATGTGTGTGTTATAGTAAAACGTTTAACTCTTTTGATTGTTTTTCAAAAAAAGCTTTTTTCATAATTATTTTTTTTACTTATATTCTCTTGTTTCTATATTTTGATTACAGAGGATAAGACCAAAAAGGGAGGGATAAAATTCTTATAAACAGAAATAATAACTAAATTTGTGGCTAAATATAAACAAACATAGTTTATATAGATCCAATTATATATACTAAACCAACGATATGATTGAACACGAAGGGACGATAGACAATATAAATGGGAATGAATATACTATACGCATTACGCAAAGTACTGCATGTAGCGAATGTCATGCAAAAAACGCTTGTATAGCAGCCGACACCAAAGTAAAAATGGTGGATGTAAAAGATACATCGGGTCTGTTTAAAATGAATGAGCGTGTTTTGCTTTCGGGCAAAGCTTCTATTGGTTATAAGGCTGTGTTGTGGGCATTTGTGTTTCCATTGATTCTTTTGATGGGGGTAATTTTTGTATCTGTATCTTTATGGCATATAAGCGAATTGCAAGCTGCTCTTGTGGCTCTTTTAGCACTGGTTCCTTACTATGCTCTTCTATACATATTACGCCACAAGATGAGTGAAAAATTAGCATTTACAATTAAAAAACTAAACTAACGATTAGGTATGAATATGATGTTAATGGCGGTGGGTATTTTAGGCGCTGTGGGCGCCAGTGGAGCAACCATCTTATATTTCATTGGCCAGAAATTTAAAGTATATGAAGATCCTCGCATAGAGCCTGTGCAGGATGCTTTGCCTGGGGTAAACTGCGGAGCATGTGGTTATCCGGGGTGTAGTGCCTTTGCTGAAGCATGTGTTGAAGCAGAAGACCTTGCCGACCTAAACTGCCCTGTGGGCGGTGCAGAAACTATGGCGGCCGTTGCTGCTGTATTGGGCAAAGAGGCTGGTAAGGCTGTTAAGAAAATTGCTGTTGTGCGTTGTAGTGGTACTTGTGAGAACAGACCTCGTAAAAATGAGTATGATGGAGCTTCAAATTGTGCAATAGCTGCGCAGTTGTATGGTGGCGATACGGATTGCTCATTTGGATGTTATGGGCTGGGCGATTGCGAGGCGGTGTGTCCGTTTGATGCAATACATGTGAATCCTGTAACGCTTATACCAGAGGTGGACGAAGAGAAATGTACTGCATGCAACAAGTGTGTGGTGGCTTGTCCTAAAAACATTATTGAGTTG
>CAZIUT010000281.1:0-1773 GCA_964542545.1 uncultured Dysgonomonadaceae bacterium
TGACTTCGACAATGTTTCATCCTAAATAATTTTCACAGAACTCCTTGTCAAAAAAATTTGCGATTATTAATCCAGAATCAGCAACAATCTAAGTATATGACAAAAAATAAAGATGATAATATCGGATTGATAATTTAAGAAAAATATAAAACACACCATTAAATAATATATAAAGGAATAGATGAGAAACATAAAAAGCACCTATCATTATCTACACAAAAAAAATAATGTTATCTTTGCATTTTAGTTGTAAACCAATTGTAAGCTAATAGTAATAAAAAGAAACAATTGGTTATTTATCTAAATTGGTATTATCAGGCATAAACACATGATAGTGTCGAGTAAATAGAAGGAAATGAATCTGCTTAAAGAAAAGATGTTTAAATATGATGCTCCGCAACGCGCAAAAGCTGCTGGCATCTATCCCTACTTTCGAGTAATAGAAAGTGACCAAGATACTGTAGTTACCATTAATGGCAAGAAAGTTCTGATGTTTGGTTCTAATTCATATTTAGGACTCACAAATCACCCGAAAGTAAAAGAAGCATCTATCGATGCTATCAAAAAATATGGATCAGGCATGGCGGGCTCTCGATTCCTTAACGGAACTCTTGATATACACATAGAGCTTGAGCGAAAACTCGCCAACTTTATGCGCAAGGACGATGCAATTATTTTCTCAACAGGGTTTAATGTAAATCAAGGTGTTATATCTTGCATTACAGGTAGAGAAGATTATATACTTTGGGACGAACTGAACCATGCCTCTATAATTGAAGGCCAACGGCTCTCTTTTTCAAGGAAGTTTAAGTTTCGCCACAACGATATGGTTTCGCTTGAAAGACAATTGATAAAATGTCATCCTGGAAAAGTGAAACTCATTGTTGTTGATGGTGTTTTTAGCATGGAGGGCGATGTTGCCAATTTGCCCGAAATAGTTCGCTTAGCCAAAAAGTACAATGCCAATGTTATGGTAGACGAAGCACACGGCATTGGTGTAATGGGCAAAATGTTTAATGGAAAAGGTGCAGCAGAAGAGATGGGTGTATTAGACGATATAGATTTAGTGATGGGAACTTTCAGCAAATCATTGGCATCTATTGGAGGTTTTATTGCAAGCGATAATACCACCATCAACTTTTTGCGACACAATTCGCGCCCATACATATTTAGCGCAAGCATAACACCTGGCGCTACAGCAGCAGCATCTGCAGCTTTAGACATACTTAAAACAGAACCCGAAAGAATAGAAAAGCTTTGGGAACTTACAGACTACTCTTTGAAACGCTTCAGAGAAAATGGTTTTGAAATAGGTGAAACATCTACTCCAATTATCCCTCTTTATATAAGAGACAGCGACAAGACATTTCTGTCGACTAAAATGCTTTTTGAAGAAGGAGTGTTTGTAAACCCAGTTGTTCCTCCAGGAGTTGCTGCAGAAAACACACTAATTCGATTCTCATTGATGGCCACACATACTATCGACCAAATAGACGAGGCTGTAGATAAAATAACAAAAGTGTTTCACCAATTAGATATAATAAAATAGAACTGCCTTAAAACAAAAATGTCCCACTTTACTATATAACAAAACTGCTCAATGAAATAAGATTACACCTTATTTGCTATTGAGCAGTTTTTTCTATTTAACTACTATACTAAATCATTAGAATAATTACTACTCCTTATCCGATAGGTATGTTGCAATACCTTCTTGCGTTGCAGACAAAGCCTTATCGCCTTTTCTCCAATCGGCAGGACACACCTCGCCAT
>CAZIUT010000282.1:0-1766 GCA_964542545.1 uncultured Dysgonomonadaceae bacterium
ATAAAGGATTGATTACTTTTGCAACTTAAATACAAACCCACGTTATACTGTGTATGGCATTTTCATCTTATCATAAATCAATTCTCATTACCATTATGGTGCTGGTCTTGGCTTCGTGTGTATCTAAGAAAACAACCGTTGCCGATAAAACTAACACGCTAAGAATTGACATTGTTGACTATGCCAAAACACATCTTTATAAGCCTTATCAATATGGAGGTAGAGGTCCCAACTCGTTTGACTGCTCAGGTTATACATCATTTGTGTTTGGCAAATTTGGGTTCAATTTAAATTCAAGTTCTGCAGGGCAAGCCCGCCAAGGCAGTGCAATATATAAAAAAGAGGAGCTGGAAGTTGGAGATTTGGTTTTCTTTGAAGGTAGCAGCCGCAATGGCAGAGTTGGACATGTAGGCATTGTTAGTGATATGCGTAAAAGCGGGAGATTCAGCTTCATTCATGCCTCAACAAGCAATGGGATTATAATCACCTCATCCGACGAGCCTTACTACAAAGCACGCTACTTACGTGGAGGAAGAGTGATAAAGGATGTTCCGAAAAGAATAAAAGAGCCTAAAAGAGAAGAAAGTGCAATTGCTGATAATAACTACATAAAAGCACATGAGCACATAATATTGAAAGAGACTAACGATGGCTTTATTGCCATAAACACTAAAATTGGTAAACCTGCCGACAGCGAACAAGCTGTATCTCCTGAGCAAACATCCAAACCTCCAAAGAAAAAGGAAGAAGAAGACAAAGAGAAGAAGAAGAGCGAAATACGCCAAACTGCTATAAGAGGCTCTGAAGAAACCCTTGTTTCAGCGCTTAGTCGTTCTACTCACAAAGTAAAACCTGGCGAAACGCTCTATTCAATTGCTAAAAAGCATAGTTGCTCTGTGGATCAATTGAAGCAATGGAATCCAAATATTGAAAAAAATGTGATTCAGGCAGGCGATGAATTGGATATTTATCAGTAATTACCTAGTTGCAAACCTAGATTCTTCTACTTAATTGGCCACTCAGGTGATTTTACAACACTTCGACAAAGTCAGTGACCTAGCGTATGTCGAGTACAGAAACTATTCTTCTTTAATAAATTCCTCGGCTTCGCAGTACACATCAATGAAATAAAAAGTCCAACTTCATGGGGTAAACCGATTATAATTTACGCGAGCGAGCTATCAATAAATACGTTGCAAATTACTTATTCTCATTCCAATAATAACTATCGGAATATATTCTTTGTCCAAAAATGGCTGTCCCAACACGTACCATAGTTGAACCTTCTTCAATAGCAAACTCAAGGTCGTGGCTCATACCCATTGACAATTCTTTCATCTCCACCCCAGGTAAATCGTGAACTACAACCTGTTGTTGTATATCTTTCAAGAGTTTAAAACAGTTACGCACTTTCATTTCCTCAGCACTAAACAGCCCTATTGTCATCAAACCCTTTATATGAATATTAGGAAGTTCGGCAACTTGCTTTGTCAACTCAATCGCCTCTTCTGGTGGTATACCAAATTTGCTTTCTTCATTGGAGGTATTCACCTGAATGAAAACATCAATTTCTTTCTTCTCAAACTCAAGTCGCGCTTGCAATTTTTCAGCTAAATCTAATCGGTCGATAGACTGAATGCACGATACATCATAGCGTAACAAATCTTTAATTTTATTAGTTTGCAGATACCCTATAAAATGTTTTTGATGGTGCACATTAAGCAAGTCGTTGAATTTACTTTTCAGCTCCTGCGCTCTATTTTCAC
>CAZIUT010000283.1:0-1751 GCA_964542545.1 uncultured Dysgonomonadaceae bacterium
AAAAACAATCGTATCGTAACCGCTGCATTATTGCAGCGGCCAACGGTGCGCTACCCCTTAGTATACCTGTAGAGAAGCCAAAAGGAGTAAAACTAAAAATGAAGGATATAAAAATTGCCGACCATGGCAACTGGCAACACTTTCATTGGAATGCTATTATATCGGCTTATAATTCTTCTCCTTTTTTTGAGTTCTATAGAGACGACTTTTCTCTCTTCTATGAGAAAAAGACAACCTATCTTTTCGACCTCAACGAAGAGTTGCGCACACTCATCTGCAACTTACTCTACATTGACACTCCCATTAGTTACACCAAAAGCTTTGTAAAAGAAGCGGATGCGAGCACACTTGACCTAAGAGAAACCATTCATCCAAAAAAGGATTGGCACAAATTTGACAAGCAGTTCACTGCAAAGCCATACTATCAAGTATTTGCAGAAAAGCATCCATTTTTTGAAAACTTGAGCATTGTAGATTTGTTGTTTAATATGGGAAATGAGGCGCGCCTTTATTTATGATATTTACAACTAAAAATTACGACCAGTTTTGAGCGTCCTCATATTCTTGATTATAAAATTGTATAAAACTCTATATTATACTGAATAAGTGTGGCGACATACAACATCTACTCATAACTAATAACAAAAAAGATTCTTGATGCGTTGGAAACAAAAAACTTTTCTTATCAAAAGAGAATAAATTCCACTTATACACTATTTTTATGTAAATTTGCATCATAAATATAAAGTTACAATGAACAATAAAGATCAAGTAAGAGTAAGATTTGCACCAAGCCCAACAGGCCCATTACACATAGGTGGTGTGCGTACTGCATTATATAATTATCTTTTTGCCAAGCAACAAGAAGGAAAATTTATTCTTCGCATAGAAGACACCGATTCAAAAAGATTTGTTGAAGGTGCAGAAGAGTATATTGAGGAGGCTTTTGAATGGCTAGGATTGCCCTTTGACGAAGGTCCTAAGGCAGGAGGTAAATATGGTCCTTACAGACAATCGGAACGCAAAGATATCTACAAACAGTATGTAAATAAATTGCTAGATGCTGAAGCTGCGTATATTGCTTATGACACAGCCGAAGAGTTGGATGCTAAACGCAAAGAGATTAGCAATTTTCAGTATGATGCCTCTACACGCATGCAAATGCGCAATTCTCTCTCGCTTTCTAAAGAAGAGTTAGAAAAAATTATCGAAAAGGATATTCCTTACGTTGTTCGCATAAAAGTAGAACCAAATATTGATATTACTGTAAATGATTTGATTAGAGGCGAAGTAGTTATCAACTCATCGATATTAGACGACAAAGTAATTTTCAAATCATCAGACCAACTACCTACTTATCACCTTGCCAATATAGTGGACGACCACTTGATGCGTATAACACATGTGATTAGAGGCGAAGAGTGGCTACCCTCTGCCCCACTACACGTTTGGATGTATAAATGCTTAGATTGGGAGGATACCATGCCGCAATTTGCCCATCTACCCTTGCTGTTGAAACCAGAAGGAAATGGAAAGTTGAGTAAGCGAGACGGCGACCGTCTTGGTTTTCCAGTATTCCCACTGCAATGGACTGATCCTGCAACAAGCGAAGTATCAACCGGATATCGAGAGAATGGTTATTTGCCAAAAGCGGTAGTCAACTTCTTAGCACTCCTTGGCTGGAATCCAGGTCACGACGAAGAGATAATGACAATTGATCATATGATTGAGCTATTCTCTTTTGACAGATG
>CAZIUT010000284.1:0-1751 GCA_964542545.1 uncultured Dysgonomonadaceae bacterium
GGGTCAATTAAATAGGGAGTTCCATCAGTTGCAATAAGATAATTGCCAGCCCACATGTCTCCATGCAATACAGAGGGTTTTATGTCTTTCTCGAACAACTCTTCAAAGACACTTATTGCAGTCTGCTCAGACATAATTTCACTTGCTTTCAGCAATTTGTTTTGATTGGCCAGTTTCATTTGTGGAGCAATGCGTTCGTGCCAATAGAAACTTGCCCAGTCAGCGTGTTGTGTGTTCGATTGTTGCAAACTACCAATAAAATTGTCGGAGTTAAAACCAAACCTCTCTTCATGGTTCAGGTGTAACTTCGCTAATTGTGTGCCAAGCTGTTTATAGTCGTTAGCGTCTGGAGATTTGCTTTCTACATAATCCATTAGCAGAAAAGCTATGTTATCATACATATCTACGTGATGTGTTTTTGGAACAGCAATAGTTTGAGTTTCCTCAATTGCTTGCAATCCTTTCTGTTCAGCCATAAACATGTCCAATGCATGCCTGTTGGTGTTTGTTTTTAGAAAGTAAGCACCTTCGTTCCATTTCAAAATATAGGCCGAAGATATGCTGCCTCCCGAAAGAGATTGTATATCGTGAAACTCTTTATTTGTTAGGTGTGCTATATATTTAATAAGACTTTTCATAAAGATGTGTACTTGCAATCTATTTTGTGACTTTGATTAATTTAAAAAGTTAATCATTTGGAGTCTAAAATTAAAACATTAAATTTACAAAACAAAAGTGACTCATGTTTTCATTACAGAATAAAGTCTGTACTCCATTTATAAATCTCATAATATTGTCTTTTGAAACCGATATTTATTGTTTCAGGTGAAAAAGAGAGTGGGAAAACCACTTTTCTTATAAATATATTGTCTTTGCTACAGACCGATGGATATGTGATAGGTGGTTTTGTGGCATTGCATGATATTGAGTTAGACTGTTATCAAATAAAAAGCATTAAGACAAAAGAGGAGTCTCCCCTAATGCAGCGAGTAGCAACTTTTGATAGGCGTCCCCATCATTTTAAGTTTTTTCCCAAAGGTGTAGAAAAGGGTAATGATTGTATTGAAGAGCTTTTGGCGAATCCTCCCGATATTGCTATTGTAGATGAAATTGGTGGCTATGAATTGAGAGGAATGCTTTGGAGTAAGAGTTTTACGCAGCTTGTTGAATCTTCAGTTCCTTTGATCTTTTCTGTAAAGGAAAGTCTGTTGGATAAAGTGGTAGCAAAATGGAGCATTGAGCCTGCTCATATTTTTAGGTCAACTGATTTTAATGACTGTAATAAAGCTTTTAAGTTAATAAAGGGTTCCCTATGAGAATTATCTTCTGAAGCTGCAATTAAGTTTCGATAAATGTATTAATTTGCATGTATGAATTTAGGCAATGCTGATATAACAGGTGTGGTTTTGGCTGGTGGTCAAAGTAAACGCATGGGTTTCAATAAAGCTGAAGCCGAGATGCATGGCGAGTCTATGCTTATCAGAATGATTGATAAATTACAAAAGATAACCCCCACAATTGTTGTAAGTAGTGGAGATATTAGCTATCCGAACATTTCATTGCCTCAGATACGTGATGAGTACACTCAGTGTGGGCCTATAGGAGGTATCTATTCTGTGTTGAAAATTTCAAGCACTTCACTCAATTTGATAGTGTCGTGTGATATACCTTTGGTTTCAATAGCATTGTTAGAGCACATTGTAGCCAAAGCTAAGAAAAGCAAAGCCCTTATCACGCTACCTGTTGATCAC
>CAZIUT010000285.1:0-1697 GCA_964542545.1 uncultured Dysgonomonadaceae bacterium
TTTCTAAGTCATCTTTGTTGATATCTTTTACAGCTATCGATTTTGTTACTGTCTGCTTGCTAGGTTGAAACAAGTCGAGACTCTTTTCATACAAATTGTAAACGCCCTTAAATCTGTCGCCCATTTCGATGGGCCAGCTTAATGGACGTACTTTTATTTCTAGTTCTTTCTCTAGTTCATCTAATATATCAAAAGGGTCGCGACCCTCTCTGTCTAGTTTATTCACAAATATCATAACGGGTGTGTGACGCATACGACACACCTCCATCAACTTGCGCGTTTGTTGCTCTACACCTTTTGCAACGTCAACCACTACAATAACACTATCTACTGCGGTGAGAGTACGGTAAGTATCTTCAGCAAAATCCTGATGACCAGGAGTATCCAAGATGTTTATTTTATGATTTTCATAGTCGAATCCCATTACAGATGTAGCAACCGATATGCCACGTTGTTTTTCAATCTCCATCCAATCCGAAGTGGCAGATTTCTTAATCTTATTAGATTTTACAGCTCCTGCAATATGAATAGCACCACCAAAGAGTAATAGCTTTTCGGTGAGAGTTGTTTTCCCCGCATCGGGGTGACTAATAATGGCAAACGTGCGACGTTTTTGTATCTCTTTTTTAATACTCATAATATTATCTATTGACTTTTTTGTCTATTGGAATTTGCTCGACACAAATCTCTTTATTATTTATTTTCTCCACGAAGTTTATTTAGGAACTTCTCTAAACTCACCTCCCAATGCGGGATGGTGAAATGAAATACATCTTGTATTTTAGTTTTATCTAAAACCGTATATAATGGTCGAACAGCAGGCGTTGGATAATCTTTGGTAGGGATAGGTTTCAATTGACAATCCTCTATGTTAGATAGTTGTTTTATCTTTTGGGCAAAGCCATACCATGTGGTTTCGCCAAGATTGGAGAAATGATAAATACCTTTTTTCCATTCGCCCCCCTCTGCTCTGTCTAAAACAACAGTGATAGCTTCGGCTAAATCTCTTGCATAAGTTGGTGTGCCATACTGATCGTTTACAATTGTCAGCACTTCTTTCTCATTCATAAGACGCAACATTGTTGTCACAAAATTTGCTTTGTATGAGGAATAAAGCCAAGCAGTGCGAATGATTATTGAATTTGGAGCAATAGACATAACAGCTTCTTCTGCTCTTAACTTAGCTTTGCCATAAACCGATAATGGATTAACGGGTGAATCCTCGCGATAAGGTTTATCTGCTTTGCCATCAAAAACATAGTCTGTTGAAATATGTATTAATTTACAATTAAACTCCACAGCAGCCTTGGCTAAATTTTCAGCTCCTAAATCATTAACTGCATTGCATACTTCTACATCTGTCTCGCACCAATCTACCATAGTGTAGGCTGCGCAGTTTACAATATAATCAATGGAATGTTGTTCTACATAGTTGCGCACGGCATCAAGGTGAGTTATATCTAAATCGGTCGAACCCGTATAAAAATAGTGAAACATACTTTCTTGCTCACCAGCAAACCCCTTCAATTCGCTGCCTAGTTGACCAGTTGCTCCTGTCACTAATACTTTCTTCTGAACCAAGCCATAGTAGTATTGCTCCTTTGTGGCAACTTTTTCAGCACCACCTAAATGTTTGCTAGTACCTGTGTAAATAGCCATTTTTAGTTTTGTTTGTTAGATAATGAATTGTACTTTTC
>CAZIUT010000286.1:0-1679 GCA_964542545.1 uncultured Dysgonomonadaceae bacterium
TATGCAAAACCTTACAATATGTTGTAACAATTTAGATGCTGTGATGTTCGATTGAGGTGGGGAATAAGTTGGGGATAATTTTTTTGAGAAGTGGTTTGTGCAAGCTATCTCTACTGTTCTTGTCTATATTGTACATAAATATGATTTATCATCCCTCACAATCTTCTTTATCTTAATATTCTCTGCACCCACAAATTTTTCCAATACATACCTAGCATATTCAATAGACTCGTCTAGTCTCTCATTGCCCGAATAAGCATTGAGTAGCATAAGAAGCTTATTTGTGCTATTGTTTATTTTTGTGCGCTCTTCATCGCTTGTCGGCGTGCCAATTCCTCCGATGGAATCGCGATAAACTGGCAGGTTTTCAATGTTTAAAAAACCACGCCCAATGGCTTCAAATTTTTCATCTTTTTGTCCAACACCCAACTCTAAGCTACCTTGAATAAGGCTGGCATCAAATCCTCCAATAGAATATCCTGTTTTCAGAGATATTAAGTTTATAGCATCCACTAAGGTGTTTATTTTGTACAGGTCTGCATTTTTCAATATTCTCCTGCGTAATGCTTCGCCCGATGGACGATATCGGTTGGGTTCTTTGCCAAGCTTTTTGTAAGTGTTGCGTGTAGCTAAAATAGGCGGAAACTTGTTGATGTCTTTTATCTGGTTGTTCTTTCTGAATTCATTGGTGAAGCTTTCAATTTCACGCCATAAAAGGTCGTTGTAATTGGTGTTTGTTGCATCGCATTCAAACTGAACAGATATAAATTGTGGGCAAGCATCATAGATAATTTTGCTAATAAAAATAGGGATCATTTTACTAAAACAGTTTTTTATTAATTCTTAAAATGATAAAGGTATAAAATATTAGGTGAAATATTAATATGCTACAGCTTAAATTTAGCATTTATAATTTGGGCAACCCGTTTTCTATGATTATATTTGCGTGAATTTTTGTTACATTATGGCTGAAGATCGAGAGAAGTTACTAGTCAATTTAGATGTACGTGTTAAGCAAGTGTTGCTCTTGTGCGATAAGCTTAAGCAAGAGAATAGTAGGCTGAAAGGCGAGCATGTGCTAAAAGATGAGAAAATTAGTAACCTTGAGAAAAAACTAGATGTAATGAATCAGAAATACGACAATTTGAAAATGGTGCGTACCATAACAGCAGCAAGTGTTGATGTGGATGCCGCAAGAATAAAGTTGTCTAAAATGGTGCGAGAAGTAGATAAATGCATTGGTTTGTTGAAGAAGTAACTAATGAATAAGATATGAAGGACAAAAAAGATTTTTCATTAACATTAGTTGTTGACGGACGTAAATATCCTTTAAAGATACATGCGTCTGAAGAGGAAGCTTACCGCAGTGCTGCAAGAAAAATAGAAAATAAAATAAATCAATATAGGGTCGCATATGGCGATTCGCCAAATTTGATTACACAGGACTTTGTTACTATGACAGCTATTCAGATATTGGTAGAGAATTTTGAGTTGGGCACAAAGAATTATACAAAGCCTTACGAAGATAAAATAGGTTCACTTATTGATGAGTTAGATCAATACTTGGAAAAATAGTATACAGTTTTAGTTTTCTGTTTTAAAAGTTAGTTACAAACTACAAGTTCGCACCCGTTATGCATTTGAATGAAATGCAAGCGTGTGCTTTTTTTGTTTTAAAA
>CAZIUT010000287.1:0-1661 GCA_964542545.1 uncultured Dysgonomonadaceae bacterium
ACGATTGGCGAATTTCTTTTGAAGTCATCATACAATTAAAATAAAAATGATTGAAAGTTGTAATAATACATTATTTTTTTCAATTTGCAAAGATATATATCTCACATACAGTTTGCAAAGTTACTTTAAAAAGTTTATTTTTGTTGAGTTTAGTGCTACATTTATCATTCACAATTTATTACACCCAGCATTATGGCAAAACACAAAAAACCTATCAATTTCGATAGCAAACGTCTATACTATTCCATAAAAGAGGTAGCAGACCATTTTGCAGTAAACGTATCGCTACTAAGGTTTTGGGAAAAAGAGTTTCCAAACATCAATCCAAATAAAACAAAAGGTGGTACACGCCAATTTACCAAAGAAGATGTGATGGAGGTGGGCATTGTATACAGATTGGTGAAAGAGAAAGGCCTAACGCTTGATGGAGCACGACAAGCCTTGAGGAATAATAAGACTGCTGAAGATATTCGGATAGAAGCCTTGATACGCCTGCAGAATTTAAAAAAAGAGCTGGTAGAGTTAGAAAAAGAATTCTACACGCTTCACCAACATCAAAAATATAGTAACACAGAACCCGAAGAGTAAACAATGAAAAAAACAATTCTATTATTAGCAACATTTTTTGCCCTATTTGCTTGCACTTATTCTCAATCGAGAAGCTCCCAAGAAGAAGAGAAAGAAGATATAGGCATAGCTAACAGCAATGCAGTTGTTAAAGTGGGTGCAGAAGCCACAGACAAATACTTTCATCTTATAAAAGAAAAGAGAGTGGCTGTGCTAACCAATCAAACTGGTATGGTGGGGAATGAACACTTGGTGGATATGTTGAATCGTAAGGAGTTTAATTTGGTGGGCATATTCTCACCAGAACATGGTTTTAGAGGAACTGCAGATGCGGGTGAACATGTAACAAGCTCAGTAGACGAGAAAACGGGTATTCCTATATGGTCATTATACGATGGCAAAGGGGGCAAACCCTCTGCAGAAACTATGGGCAAGTTTGATGTGCTGGTTTTTGATTTGCAAGATGTGGGCCTGCGTTTCTACACGTACTATATAACAATGGCACGGATGATGGTTGCTTGTGCGCAGCACAATAAAGAGATGATTGTACTGGACAGACCCAACCCAAATGGCTTTTATGTGGATGGGCCAATCTTAGATATGAAGCATAAATCGGGTGTTGGCGCATTGCCCCTTCCTGTAGTGCACGGCATGACTCTGGGCGAATTGGCTTTGATGATAAATGGCGAAAAGTGGCTCCCCAACAAACGTACTTGTGAACTAACCGTAGTTGCTTGTGAAAATTTTACAAGCAATATGAAATATGAGTTGCCCATTGCACCATCGCCCAACTTACCAAATATACACTCAATTTACCTGTATCCTTCTACTTGTCTTTTCGAAGGCACAGTAATGAGCCTAGGGCGAGGCACATCGTTCCCTTTCGAGGTGTATGGTCACCCAAAATACAGCGGCTCAGACTTTTCATTCACCCCACGCAGTGTGGCAGGAGCCAAGAATCCCCCACTCCTCAACAAGAAATGCTACGGAGTAGACCTTCGAAATGTGCCTGACGAGTATATTTGGGAGAATGGTTTCGACCTCTCTTATGTGATAGATGCTTACAATAATTTGAATATGGGCGATAAGTTTTT
>CAZIUT010000288.1:0-1655 GCA_964542545.1 uncultured Dysgonomonadaceae bacterium
CAAATTTCTCATACTCATCGTCACTTGAACAAAGTACTATGATATCGGCATCTTTCTCGCGTGCTTCTTTCACACCCTCTTCAACAGTTTCGAATCCTAAGTTGTCTATTATCTCATATCCCGCCGACGCCATAAAGTTGCCAGAGAATTGAGAACGTGCCAATCTCATGGCCAAATTGCCGATTGTCAACATAAACACTTTTGGTGTTTTACCACTTCGTTCTGTTGTTAAACGTAATGCCTCAAAAGGCTCGGCTAGTCGTTTTGTATTCAATCTTTTTAAAGGAGTTTCTTTATCATCTCCACACTCACACTCATTGAGAGGACTGTATGCTTCTTCGAATTTGTGGTTTACTTTCTCGCCAAAGCTTGGAAACTGATTTGTTCCTAAAAGAATTTCTTTTCTGCGAGCTGCAGCAAACCAACGCCCTTCGGCAGATGTATTGATATCGTCTTGAATTTTTCCTGATTTCAACAAATTGTAAAATCCTTTTTCATCTATCTCAAGAAATAGTTCCCATGCTTCTTGGCCCAATGAGCTTGTTAGTTTTTCTATATAATATGAACCTGCACCTGGGTCGGCTACTTTGTCGAAGTGTGATTCTTCTTTCAAAAGTAACTGTTGATTAACAGCAAGACGGTTAGTAAAGTCTGTAGGCTTTTGATAAGCATGATTAAACGGAAGCACTGTCAACGAATCAACACCGCCCAAAGTAGCAGACATTGCTTCTGTTTGCGTTCTCAATAGGTTTACATAAGCATCGTAAACTGTTGTGTTGAAAGTAGATGTCACAGCGTGCACATTAATTTTAGCTGCACAACGGCAAGTGCCGTCTTCTGCTTTAAAATCGCAATCGTTTGGACATGGCATTTTATATGCATTCACAATCTCGGCCCACAACCAACGTGCTGCACGAAATTTTGCAATCTCCATAAAGTAGTTTGTACCTACTCCGAAGTTGAATTTAATTTTCTTAGCAGCCATTGTAGGTTCAACACCTTTTTCTATAAGCGCACTCAACACCTGATTTCCATAGGCTAAGCTATACCCTAGTTCTTGAAAAAGGTATGCACCTGCATTTGAAAAGTCGTTGCCTGTAATAGATACTACACGAAAGCGAGGTAGAGGAGCAGAAGCTTTTACAATTTCAGCTAGTTCGTCTTTCCAGTTAGGAACATCAACACCTAGTTTGAAGACCTTGCGAAATGGGTCATAATCTACAGAACCATAGCAATCCATTACATTTACACCTAAACTGGTAATATAATCTACCACTAGTGAAGTAACTCTTAATGTAGAGTTGATGCAAGTTTTGAAGTTAAGCTCAACCATGTTTGGATGTATACCATCCAACAGTGTTGCAATATTATCTGCAGTTAGCTTTTCACCAGAAAGCACGAAGCCTAAAGAAGTTACTCCTTTTTTGTCAAGTAGCATCAAAGCTTCTTTGTTTGCTTTAGCATAATCTGTTACATCTATGTCTTGACGCACATACCAGTTGTTGTCTGTTTTTGTGCCTCGCACATAAGGGAACTCTCCTGGTAGACTATCGGTCCATCCAAAATCTTGAATGTCCTCGCTACGATAAAAAGGATTTACATTAAAACCTTCGTTAGTTTTCCAAACCAATCTCCTTTCAAAATCGGCACCTTTG
>CAZIUT010000289.1:0-1642 GCA_964542545.1 uncultured Dysgonomonadaceae bacterium
AACTATTTCTATTGTGCTAAACTTAGTTATTACCTAAATGAGAAAAAACAAGCACGATAAAACAATATAGAGCAAACAATATGCAATAATAGAAACAAACTAAAAACTCTTTATGCCTTATACACGTTTAATAAGGTGAAAGACTCTAAAATAGAATCACTTTCAAAAAACATTATATCACATAAGGTCATGAAAGTATATAAATCTCCAAAACGGAAATTAAAAGTAAAAAGATACATAATAGTTTTCTTAATTCTGGCTGTAGGAATATTTGTTTTTGTTAGATACCACTTCGTTTTCGGGACAGGTGTGAAGTCAGGAGAGCTCAATTATTTAGTACATAAAGGGGTTGTATTTAAAACATACGAAGGCAAGTTGATTCAAACAGGATTCAGAGCTGATAAACCCGAAGGTTTCCAGTCAAATCAATTTGAGTTTTCAATAACTGATAAAAGACTAGCTGAGGAGTTAATGCTTGCCAGTGGCAAAAATGTACAACTACATTATAAAGAATACTTTGCACCCATTCCATGGCGAGGCTTCACCAAGTTTATTGTTGACAGCATTATATCTATAAATGATTCAAGACCCAATACTAACATACCCTATAATGGACTACCCTAAAAGACTGCATTTGTAATGCAGAATACTGTAAATGATAAAATATCTATTTTAGGTTGAAACTAATTTTTTAATATATGGAGAAGAATCAACGCGAGCGAATAGAAAAAATGGAAGCCTCTTTTAATGAGGTGAGCAAAGCATTACAGAACTTAGAGAATGCTTTAGATGAATGGAAAGAAAAGATGCCTTTGTTCAACAAAATAATCGAGTACTACATGGGAGAAGATTGGAGAAAAGACTTTGAAGCATCAAATCAACCAGGTTTCCCTACTCCAATAGAGATGTCACACGGTGTTTTAGCTGAAGATACAATCTTTAATGAGTTAACTGAACACAGAGAATTAGCTATTCAGCTATTAAAAGTAGGAACAAAAATGTTGGAAGCGTAGCTATAGTTCATACTGTGTGAGCTAAATAAATTATTCTCACGCAAATTATCACCAAATATAACCTACCTGGTTACCTTTGATGCCTCTATAGCTTATTACTCTGATAGTAATTGATATATAAACCTAATTAAAAGGAGTATAAGCTCTTTTGAACAGTACTTCTTAGCTTAATATTCTAATATTATTTTATCTTTGTATCAGATACACTTAACTAGCAATTAATAAAATCTTAATCCTTCAAAAAAATAAAGAAATAATGAAGAAAAAACTCTTATTCACATTAATGGTTCTGATAAGCTTCTCTGCTTTTGCACAAAATCAAGAGAATCGCTATGCAGAAATTACCAATCCAAAATTGGTAAACATCAATAAACTACCACCAAGAAGTAGTTTTTTTTCGTTCACAAATGCCCGTGATGCAAAAGATGCATCTTACTCATCAAAAGGCAGCAATGTATTGCTATTAAATGGCATATGGAAGTTTCACTACAGCGAAAACTTTAGCAAGCGCCCAATGAAAGACTTCTACAATATCCAGTTTGATGCACAATCATGGAGTGACATTAAAGTTCCCGGCAATTGGGAAGTTCAAGGCTTTGGCACTCCTATTTACGTGAACCAACCTTATG
>CAZIUT010000290.1:0-1633 GCA_964542545.1 uncultured Dysgonomonadaceae bacterium
ACATTGTTATATGATGGTGAGAAACTTACCCCCACTTGAGGTATCCACTCTGCTCCATTTGTTTCATGATAATCGAGCCGTATTCCTGCATTGAGCCATAGTTTGTTTGACAGAAGAGCCTGTTGTGTATGAACATATCCTGCAACTTCATATAAATGTACATCAGCAAGTGTTTTATCTTCTCTTTCGTCAGAAAACTCATTCCAAGCCTTTCCTCCAAATCGCTGTAAATCTATGCCTGCTGTGGTATTATTGTTTGTGAAAAAAGAATAGGACTGATGTGCTGAAAGCCCCATCATTTGGTCGGTTGAATGAAAACGATAGGGTAGAGGGCTCTCTCCTGGTTTGTAACCATCGTCAATTTCATGCGCTCCAAAATTGTAATACAGTTTGATAGCACCCGATGTTTTATTAAATTTGTTTTGAAAAGCTGCAGATACCACACCTCTC
Source organism: uncultured Dysgonomonadaceae bacterium (assembly GCA_964542545.1). GTDB lineage: Bacteria > Bacteroidota > Bacteroidia > Bacteroidales > Dysgonomonadaceae > UBA2632. The sequence goes on from CAZIUT010000290.1 coordinate 451, forward strand.
ACAACATCGGCATCGTTATCGATAATTGCACTGGATATTGTTCCTGGATTAGAACTTTTGGTAGTGGATAAATTAAGGTCTACATAAGAAGTCCAATTTGAATTAAAGTCGTATCCCAATTTTCCATATCCATTTAACTGTTCAAACCCCATATCATCGCGGTGTCCATCCGATCGATTGTATCCAATGTTGAGTGTTCCTTGTAGCGCATCTTTCCTTGAGTTAGCAGAAGCTTCTGCACTTAAGGTGTTATAACTACCATACATAACTTGAGCACCTACATGATTCTTATTGGTTTTGGTTTGTTTAGTAATAATATTTATTACTCCTCCCATCGCATTAGAGCCGTATAGCATAGAGGCAGGTCCTCTTATCACTTCCACTTTTTCGGTCATTACCGATTGGTAGCTATCGGCAAGCGGATGTCCCATGAGGCCCATATATTGTGGGTTGCCATCAATCAATACTAATACACCAGCAGTAGGTGCTCCTCCAATTCCTCTCACATTCATACCTCCTGCTGCGCCTGCTGCTACACCATAACCCATTACACCACGCTGAGTGATGAACAAGCCAGGCACTTCTTCGCTCAGCAATGGTAGAAGCGAGGGCTCTAGTCTGTTTTTGATTTCTTTGTTGTTTACAACTGAAATACTCATGGGCAAATGGCGTATACTAATAGTACGTGATGTGCCAGTTACAATAACTTCGTCCAACTGAATACTATCTTTCACATTAAGCGTTTCCTGTGCACTTGATGTGATTGTGAAACAGAAAGTCAAGCATACAACTAAGAAAAATTTAGCTTTATTTACTCTCATACAATCCATGGGAATCTAAAGCAAGATTCGTTATACAATTCATAGTCTGCAGTTCCATTTACTGCAAATGTTTTAACAACAGCAGCATCTTTTAAGAGACTAACAGCAAGATTGACTGTTGCGCCAGTTTTTATGCGGTCTTCAACCAAGAGAATAGTTTTGTTTTTGAAATCAAAATTAATTGGTTCTAATAATTGAGGAGTATCAAACTTAGGCTTTTGAAAAGTATCGCGTAAATTTATTTTCAATAAGTTTAGATCTACATTGAGCCTCTGATTGATTATTGCTGCTGGGATAATTCCACCATTGGCAATGGCAACTATCATATCGAAGTTTTCTGTGAACTCAATTTCCTTGAACTT
>CAZIUT010000291.1:0-1599 GCA_964542545.1 uncultured Dysgonomonadaceae bacterium
ATTGAACTGCTTCTTGAGCTGTTTCGGCTGGGCGAGAAAGGTCTAAGCCATATATTTTACCCAGTTCCTCTATATCTTTTAGTGCTCTTATTTGCTCTGCCACCTCTTCGCGAAGACGAATTTGGCTGTCAGTCATTGGGCCTTTCAAGGTTTTCTTGTCAGCCATTTTTGCTTCAATCAAATATGTAGTGCCATATAGCGCCAGTCTGCGATAATCGCCAATGATTCTTCCACGAGCATAGTTGTCTGGCAGTCCTGTAAGAATTCCTAACGAACGATATGTTCTTATTTCAGAAGTGTAGGCATCAAATACACCATCGTTGTGAGTTTTAGCATATTTAGTAAAAGTCTCTTTCACTGCTGGAGAAACTTCCAACCCATGCTCTTTACATGCTCTTTCTACTACCGAAAAACCTCCATAAGGTTTCATGGCACGTTTTAGCAACATGTCGGTTTGCAAGCCCACAATAAGCTCGTTGTTCCTATCAATATACCCCGCTGCATGAGAGGTAATAGTAGAAACTATTTCATTGTCAATAGCACGAACTCCGTTTCTTTCCCTCTCTTCTTTGATGGCATTCAAGCAGATATTCCACATGTTTTTTGTGCGTTGTGTTGCTCCTGTTAGAAACGAGGCATCACCATCGTATGGAGTTATATTTTTTGATACAAAACCACGAACATCAATTTTTTGATTACCGTTATTTAAAATAGAATTAACCATAAGTGTTGTAATAATATTATTTTGAGATAATAATTTAAAACCTAAAAATCTTTGAACAGACAAAAATAATGATTTAGTATCAATATATCGAATAACTATAACTCATTATGTTTTAAAAACATATTTTGAGGAGGCAAAAGTGTGTTGCTGGGCACTCTGTGAGCATTGTTGGGAACTGGTGCAATGCTTTGTGTATGATTTAAATGTAGTGGTATAGTTCTACAGTTCTACAGAGACTTTATATACAACTCAAAACCATAACCATGAATTCAATTTTCATGTCATACAACTTAAATCTTGCGTTGTAAGATTCCACATTTATGTCATTTTTCTCCAATCCTTCGTGGCCGGATTCGACTTTCATGTCATATTCTTCCAATCTTGTATCGTAGATTTGACTTTTATGTCATCTTTTTCAAATCTTGCACTGTGGATTTGACAATAATGTGATAAAACTGGATTTGGAAATAAAATTTGCTACTTGATTTTCCCTGAAAATATAAGCGGTCTATCGGTTCCTACAAACTGCACCACCAATATATCATCGTCATCTTTCACCTCATAGTTTTCCAACCAATGATTAATATCGAACGAAACAGGAAAATAGGCATATCTATGCTGATGGATATTGAATTCCATCTCCGTTAACACATGGTTTTGCTCTTTTTTATCGGGTTCAATGCCGAAGAGGTCTTTTGGTTTTATTTTATTGTAGCTGTAATAATCCAGATAGATGAGTTGGTGCAACACATTGTCTGAAGGGTGCTCTTGCAGGGCATATTTGTAGAGAGCCTCGTAAATATCCAGCAATACATGCTTATGAAACTGGTAGTGTGTATCGAAATACTCGCCCAATCCGAGCAGGAAATCAAATA
>CAZIUT010000292.1:0-1575 GCA_964542545.1 uncultured Dysgonomonadaceae bacterium
CAATAAATGCTGCTACGCCTCCTGCTTTTTGAGCTTCTGCAATAGCATGTATTGCTAGTGTTGTTTTACCTGACGACTCAGGGCCATATATCTCAACAACTCTACCGCGAGGATATCCTCCTACACCCAAAGCTACATTTAGAGCAATGGATCCCGAAGATATTACTTCTATCTGAACAACCTCTTCGTCGCCCATTTTCATAATTGAACCCTTACCATAGGTCTTCTCTATCTTGTCCATAGTTGCACGTAGAGCTTTTTGCTTCTCTGTGTTAACTTTTTCGTTCTTTTTTTCTGCCATAGTATATAGTTGATTTGATTATTGTTTATTCTCTTTTTTGCTAAACAGCTTAGTCTATTTCTAGTATTTGAGTTGCATGATCTTTTGTCTTCACTTTCCTCCCTGATATCACATGAGTTATTATACCATGCTCATTAATCAAAAAAGTGGTGCGAATAGTACCCATATACTTTTTGCCAAACATGTTCTTTTCTTGCCATACACCAAACTCTTCTACTAATTTTTTATCTGTATCTGCAATTAAACGAAAAGGCAAGCTGAACTTCTCTATAAACTTTTGATGCGATGCTTCACTATCTGTGCTCACACCCAAAATTTGATATCCAGCTTTCATAAGTTCGGTATTGTTATCTTTTAAGTTACAAGCTTGAGCTGTACAACCAGGTGTGTTATCTTTTGGATAGAAGTACAACACTAGCTTCTTGCCAGCATAATCACTTGCCTTTACTTCTTTTCCGTCTTGATCAGCCCCTAATACTTCGGGTATTTTATCTCCTTTCTCTAAAGCCATATTTATTTATTCTATTGTTTAACTTTTCGAAATTCAAAGATAGCAAAAAAAAAGATTAATGGAGAGAGTAGTTTTTATATTGCGTTTAATAATTAGCAATTTGTATTACTATCTATTTTCGAGAATTTCAGGAGTATACACTTTATATTAGTTATTAGTAAAATCCCAGTTAGGAATGTTATTAAAAACAATCGACTTGACAACCTTTTTTATAATTTCAACTTCAGTTTCAGGCAAACTAGAGTTCCAATTAATTGCAATTGGATCTTTTTTGTAAATCATAGTGTAAAATGTGCATGCAGCAACATACGAGCCAGCTATCGAAGGATGAGAACCGTCTTTTGAATAAAGTTTAATATCTGGGTAGTTTGCTCTGAGTTCTCTCCAAACTGCACCTACTGGTGATATTTCAGCTTTGTTTGTACGTGCCATATCAGTATACACCTTTTGGATTACATCATCCATTCCTTCGTACGTGCAAACCCAAGGTCGGGCAGCACAGTTTGGCGCATCACCATTTTCACGCCCCCAAGTCATGTAAAAAATAATCTTAGAAAATTCGAAGTTTTCTCTAACCTCATTACTCAACAACTCAGTAAAAGGAAACAACTCTTTTTCCATTTGCTCATGCTCTAATGAAGTTTCACGACTTTGTGCTTGTAAAACAACATAATCCCAATTGCTTGCATTAATTAAATTAAGAGTTGTAGAGTCAGTGGAATGAGCCATCATCGTATACCCTCCAGGCGTATTAGAATTATAA
>CAZIUT010000293.1:0-1561 GCA_964542545.1 uncultured Dysgonomonadaceae bacterium
TCTTCTTCGGATACAAAATCGTCTAAGTTATATTTTATTACCTCACCCTCTTTTTGTTCTTTAGCAAACTCTTTTTTCATAACTCCTTTGCGCACTGTTGCCATTTGTGGACGTTGGTCGGGATTGATAATCCATGCAACAATATTACCACCAAAAGCAGGTCGAATTTGATAAAGAAGGTTTTCGTAAACTTTGTTTTGTCTTTTATCTTCGTGGTCTCCTATCTCAAGAGAAGTACAGTCGGCTGTGAGGCCACTTCCTAATGCAGACGAAACACGGGGTCCAAGATCGCGACCTATAATAGTAGCTCCCATCAAACAGATTTGAGGTTGCTCTTTTTTGAAAAGATTTACCAGCACAGATGTGTGCGGTAATGTGGTGTATGGAGACAAGCGTTTGTCTTCAAACATATGAAGCACATCTACACCGTAAGGGAACACTTGTTGGGGCACAGTTTCTAAATCTGCACCTAGCGCTAACGCTTCTAATTTGCAGTTAAGTTCTTTTGCCAAGCTATTACCCTTTGTAAGTAGCTCCAGACTCACTTCGGCTACCTCTCCGTCTTCTATTTCTAAATATACAAATATGTTATTCATAATTAATTGTTTTCTATCATTTATGGGTAATACAAGTTCTATCCTATGGTGTGATTTTCTATTAATTCTTTCATCAGTTCGTTGATATCTTCATCACTATCGGATAGTTTTTTGTTTTCTTTCGCTTGGAAACTCACATTTTCTATTCGTTTCACTTTAGTTGGCGAACCCGACAAACCACATTGTTCTACATCGGCCTCTACATCGGCTACACCCCACTCTACTAGGTTTAGATAAGGTCTTTCGTCGTAAATGTCTATATAATCTATGTGCTCAACTTGTCTCTCGGTTACAGTTTTAGCGTGCTTGTATTTTTGCAACAACTTAGCATTGCGTGGTCGGCACGGTAAAGCCGAACCATTTACAGTTATAAGTACCGGTAGTGGAGACTCTACCGTTTCTACACCATTTTGAAGACGGCGTTTAATTCTGATTTTATCAGCAGCAATCGACTCTATGTTTTCAGCATAAGTAATTTGAGGAATTCCTAGTTTCTCGGCTACTTGTGGCCCAACTTGCGCAGTGTCGCCATCAATTGCCTGACGTCCTGAGATAATTATATCAAACTGTCCTATTTTTTTTACTGCCATCGATAATGCATAGGAAGTGGCCAAAGTATCGGCTCCTGCAAAGGCTCTATCGGTAAGCAATACACCATCGTCGGCACCTCTAAATAATCCTTCGCGGATAATTTCGGCTGCTCTACCAGGACCCATTGTTAGTAGGGTGATTTTAGAACCCGGATGTTTGTCTTTTATTTGAAGCGCTTGTTCTAGTGCATTTAAATCTTCAGGATTGAAAATAGCCGGTAAGGCTGCTCTATTTACTGTTCCATCGGCTTTCATAGCGTCTTTTCCCACATTGCGTGTATCGGGAACTTGCTTAGCCAGAACAATAATGTTGAAACTCTCTTTTGATTGAAGCATAGGTTATATATTTAAAATATCTTTATAAACTGAACAAAA
>CAZIUT010000294.1:0-1524 GCA_964542545.1 uncultured Dysgonomonadaceae bacterium
AATCTGAGTAATCTGTGGTTAACTAATTGACAGTTTTAGAGAAGACATTACTATTACCAATTACTCATCTATCATTTCAATTGCCTTCAACCAACTAACGGCTCTCTCTGGCCATTCATTCACCAAATGCCCCGTATCTCGCACACCATAGCCATGATATCCTGTGGGGTAAAGATGCATTGTGACAGAAACCTTTGCTTCTTTCAGTGCATAATAATAGAACAAACTACTATTTAGCAACTTGTGGTCGTCTTGGGTTTGAACAATAAATGTGGGGCATGTATCTTTAGTGACTTCAATTTCGGGAACAACGGTGAAATTCTTGTCGTCTAAAAAGGCTGGATAGATAATTAACGCAAAATTCGGACAAATAGGCTCTTGATCATACATATCAATAGCTAGATAAGAGAGTTCGTCGTAACAATTACTTGCCACTGCTGATAGATGTGCTCCTGCCGAAAATCCTATTACCCCAATCTTATCTTTGTTTATTTTCCACTCCTCTGCATGAGCTCGTGTGTAGGCAATAGCTCTTTGCAAATCTTGTAAAGGAGCCTCGTGCATGGGTTGATTTTTACGAATGGGTACACGATATTTCAACAACACACAATTGACACCATAACTATTGAATAGTTCACACACTTCAGAGCCTTCTAAGTCGTAGGCCAATACATTGTAACCGCCACCAGGACAAACAATAATTGTTGCACCACTATTATTATCGTCAGATGCTGGATAGAATGTAATGGTAGGTTCGCTCACATCTGTTACTATGTGTACGGGCACACCTCCTACTTTTATATTAAAAGGATTTTCTTTTTCTTTTAGCGTTTCGGTTTCACCAGGAGCTCCATTTGGGAAAAGAAGTATTGGTTCTTGTTGTGCCATAATGTATGTGTGAAAAAAATATCTATTACTTATTGAGCATTCCAATATCACTCAACCAATTTAAAGCTCTATAAGGCCATTCACTAACCAAGCGTCCTGTGTTTCTAAGTCCATAACCATGACCACCTGATGGATATAAGTGCATGGCAGCGGAAATCTTTGCTTCTTTTAGTGCATAATAGTAAAACAGACTGCTATTGATGTACTTGTGGTCGTCTTGTGCTTGCACTATAAATGTGGGTGGAGTTTTGTCTGTTACATTTATTTCGGGAGCAAGCGAAAAGTTCTCGCCGCTTAAGTAAGCTGGGTAAATAAGCAGACAAAAATCGGGACGAATACTTACTTCATCATTTTCATCTACCTTGCTATAAGTTAGTTCGTTAAAACTATTGCTTGCCATGACGGCTAAGTGTGCCCCTGCCGAAAAACCCATTATGCCTATTTTGTTTTCATCGATGTTCCAATCTTTTGCATGAGCACGTGTGTAGGCAATAGCTCTTTGTGCATCTTGAAGAGGAGCAGCATGCTTCGGGAGTCCTTCACGACGAGGCACTCTATATTTGAGTAACACACAATTAATGCCAAAACTATTGAAGCGTTTGCATATTTCTGTTCCTTCTAAGTTGTAAGCAAGTA
>CAZIUT010000295.1:0-1505 GCA_964542545.1 uncultured Dysgonomonadaceae bacterium
ACTTTCCTGAAAATCTTATATGGATGAGCGATTTACGTAATGAGCCAACTATACAAGGCAATGAATGGGTTATTTGGCAGTTTTCCCACACAGGAAAGATAAATGGTGCCGTGGGTGATATAGATTTAAATTATTTCCGATATTCTTATCGGAAATTCAATAAATTATCAATGAGCAGTATACAATGATACAAAGAACAGTATTTTTAAGATATGCACTTCTCGCACTTTTATCTATTGGTCTTATAAGTACAAGTTGCGAGAGCTACAAGTTTGATTTCGAAGATAATCCTTATGGAAATTTTGATGCGCTTTGGACTATACTAGATGAAAATTATTGTTATTTTGATTACAAAGAAATCAATTGGGACAGTATAGGTGAATCTTATAGAGCGCGTATTTCGCCCACTATAAGTAAAGATGCATTGTTTGACTTGATGGCGCAAATGCTTTCTGAGTTGAAGGATGGGCACGTTAATCTTATTGCTACACACGACATTACTCGCTACTGGAGTTGGAAAGAAGATTATCCATCTAACTTCAATATCAATATAATAGATGAATATCTTTCGACAGACTATTCTGTTGCAAGTAGTATGAAGTACAAAATACTAGAGGACAATGTGGGCTATATTTATTATGGCAGCTTCTCAAGCCCTGTTTCTAACAATGGGTTTAGCCAAATTTTGAATCGTATGGCCATTTGCAACGGAATCATCTTTGATGTAAGAGACAATGGTGGTGGTAGTTTAATAAATGTTGAAAGAATTGCTAGTCGCTTTTTCAATGAACGTACACTTGTGGGTTATATATCACATAAAATAGGTCCAGGTCATAAAGATTTCTCCGATTTATACCCCAAATACCTGGATAGTTCCAACAGTATCCGTTATCAAAAGCCTGTTTTTATTCTTACAAATAGAGGGTGTTATAGTGCTACCAATGAGTTTGCTAGCACTATGAAACATGCTCATAATGTAACTATTGTGGGCGATAGAACGGGGGGAGGAGGGGGGCTTCCTTTTTCTTCGGAACTTCCCAATGGTTGGTCTGTGCGTTTTTCAGCATCTCCTATATTGAATGCCCAAAAAAAACATATTGAGTTTGGAGTAGAGCCTGATGTGAAATTGGATATGACACCTAGCGATATTAATAGAATGAGGGATACTTATATTGAGTATGCACGACGAAGAATTAATGGTTCTTTGTGAAAAACAACCATAATATAAATTTAAAATCATATCATAAAACAAATGATATGATTTATCTCTTGGGTGGAAAGTGAATATCTATAAGACATACACAGTAAAAGATGTTGGTATTGGGCGAAAGTCACTATTGTGCACATGAAATCTAAGCTGTGTCACAGTCAACAATCAATATTATTCGTTACACTCTTAATACTAAGAGTAATAAATGAGAGTTTTATGAAGACCTACGCCAAGTTTGGCGATAGTGTCCTAAAAAAGTGTGTAAAGTAAATTTTTATTAGTTTTGAATTTGAAA
>CAZIUT010000296.1:0-1502 GCA_964542545.1 uncultured Dysgonomonadaceae bacterium
ATAAGAGCACAAATCCAACCAATAAGTTTGTTTTTTTCATTTCAGGAGTAGTCGGGAAGTATGTATTTGAGTCTCTTTTAGTTCTTGTTTATTCTTTCTAGTTCTACGTCGATACGGCCAACATAAACACCTCGGCCATTGGTTTGGTATACCAATACCTCTTTGCCATCTAAATTGTTACGAATAGCTGGTTCGGCCATAAAAGTATGGCTGTGTCCACCAATTATAATATCAATGTTCCTTGAATTCTCAGCTAGTTCTAACTCTGTTCTAATGCCTGTATGCGATAAAGCAATAACCATATCGCAGTTAAGCTCGTTTCGCAACATTGCAGCAGTTTTATTAATGGTTTCGGTGAGAGGAAGGTATTTTAGCCCTTTGTAGTGAGTAGATGCTATAAGTCCTTGAGGATTAATATTTGCACCTACAATGCCTATTTTAAGTCCCTCTTTATATATTATATGGTAGGGTTTTATGATATTTGCAATTTCAGTATCAGAGAAATCGTAATTGGTGCACACTATTGGGAATTTGGCTCTCTTTACTACGTCTGCTAATACCTCCATTCCATAATCAAACTCATGATTGCCAAGAGTAATTGCATCATATTTGAGTATATTCATAGCTTCTACTTCTACTTCGCCTTTAAATAAATTGAAGTAGGGAGTTCCTTGCAAGAAATCGCCAGCATCAAAAAGCAACACGTTCTCATTTTCGTTACGCATCTTATCTACATAAGCAGCCCTTCTTACAACTCCGCCCAAGTCAGGATTGTATTTGTCTGTATCGGGTAGGGGTTCAATTCTGCTGTGGGTATCATTGGTGTGAAGTATAACTATGTTTTGAGCCTCTAGGCCAATCGTCATAATCAGAAGAACTATTAATGTGAAAATATATCGTTTCATATCTTTTGTCTGTTTATTCTATTGTTATTCTTCCATCTAGTTGCGATGATATTGTTTTTCCTTGGGCTGTTTGTTCGCGTACATAATCTATTATAATATCGCGCAGTGTAACACCTGTGTTGTCTATCGATACTGCATCTTTAAATGCTTTCATACCATTATTGCCATCGGCAAGATAATCGATTGTTACTACATTATATATCCTGCTTCTATCTATAGGATTGCCGTCGAGAGTAGCACTTTTTAATTTTTTGGCGCTAATAACTAAGTGTGCACTTGATGAAATACCTGCACCGCCCATGCGAGCATAGGCTTCAAATATCTTAATAAGGTCTTTACCTTTTAGCTCTAGATAAGAAATAGCATTATCAAAAGAGTAAACCTCGAATAGATTGCCAAGTGTGATGTCTCCTTTAGGTAGGGTGGATCTGTGCCCGTTTACATTCATTATGGCAACATCGGCACCATTATTAAAATGTCTGTCGCCTAACATTTTCATTACATCAGATGTTAGGTTGGTGAGTAAGCTTTCCGGTTGGCCTTTTTGCATAAACTCCGAAGATATTCCTACCACTTCGTTCATCTCTTTGTCGAGTG
>CAZIUT010000297.1:0-1501 GCA_964542545.1 uncultured Dysgonomonadaceae bacterium
ATGATTGACTGGGATGCTGTTTTTGAAGGTGTAGAGTGGTTTCACTGGACAGGTATAACTCCAGCTATTTCTCAAGGTGCTGCCGATGTGTGCTTAGAAGCTGTGAAAGCTGCAAGCGATAAAGGAATTACTATTTCAACCGATTTAAACTACAGAGCTAAGCTTTGGAACTACGGAGGCGATAGAGAAAAAATAATGACAGAATTAACTTCCTATTGCGATGTTATTTTAGGAAATGAAGAAGATGCTGAGAAGCATTTCGGAATTCACCCTGAAGGTGTAGATGTTCATAAAGATGCACATGATGTGAAAGCAGAAGTATTTTTATCTGTATGTAAACAGATGATGGCGAAATTCCCGAAAGCAAAAAAAGTTATTACAACTCTTAGAGGATCTATTTCGGCTACACACAACACATGGGCAGGCGTATTATACGACGGTAAGAAAATGTATGAAACACGTCAATATCAAATTACCGATATTGTGGACAGAGTGGGTGGTGGCGACTCATTTATGGGTGGATTAATCTACGGATTACTCAAGTATCCTGGTGATGACCAAAACGCACTTGATTTTGCAGTGGCGGCCTCAGCATTGAAACACACTATAAAAGGCGATGCCAACCTTGTATCAGTAGAGGAAGTTGAGAAACTGAAAGGTGGCGATGCTTCAGGAAGAGTTGCCCGATAACACAACTCTTCTATTATAAAGTTTTCAGTTGGCTTAAAATAAAGGTTATCCTATCATATATAATACTACTTTTTATAGTTTAGCTGAAATATGATTAATATAACATTTAAAATAAAATATAAAAATGGCACAGTTTACAAGATTAGAAGTTGCTAAGGCAATGGAAGAGACAGGTATGATTCCTTTGTTTTTTCATAACGATATAGAATTGAGTAAGAAAGTATTGAAAGCTTGTTACGATGGGGGAGCAAGATTGATGGAATTTACCGCACGTGGTGATTTTGCACACGAGGTGTTTGGTGAATTAACTAAATACGCAATAAAAGAACTCCCCGGAATGATAATGGGTGTTGGTTCTGTAACAGACGCTGCAGCAGCTTCATTGTACATGCAGTTGGGTGCAAACTTTATAGTTACACCTGTACTTCGAGAAGATATTGCAATGGTTTGTAATAGACGCAAAGTGTTGTGGTCTCCTGGCTGCGGAACTTTATCAGAAATTGCACGAGCAGAAGAGCTTGGTTGCGAAATTGTGAAACTATTCCCTGGCGATATCTATGGCCCTCAGTTTGTAAAAGGTGTAAAAGGTCCGCAACCATGGACAAGCATTATGCCTACAGGAGGAGTGTCGCCAACAGAAGAGAATTTAAAAGCTTGGTTCGATGCAGGTGTTACTTGTGTGGGGATGGGGTCTCAGTTGATTTCGAAAGAGATACTTAAAAACAACGAGTTTAAGAAACTTGAAGACAAAGTAAGAGAGGCTTTAATGCTAATAAAGAAATTAAGGGCATAACTTTTTAATTCTTCTCAC